>DATHXE010000632.1:0-52382 GCA_035459845.1 Tepidisphaeraceae bacterium
TGGTTCCGCATGCCGCTGTTCCTCTGGGCGACCTACTCGACGTCGGTCATCCAGGTGCTGGCGACGCCGGTGCTCGCGATCACGCTCCTCCTGCTCCTCGCCGAGCGCGCCCTGGGCGTCGGCATCTTCGATCCCGCCCTCGGCGGCGACCCGGTGCTCTACCAGCACTTCTTCTGGTTCTACAGCCACCCCGCCGTGTACATCATGGTCCTGCCCGCCATGGGCGTGATCTCCGAGCTGATCGCCGTCTTCAGCCGCCGGCACATCTTCGGCTACAACTTCATCGCGTTCAGCTCGATCGCGATCGCCCTCCTGAGCTTCATCGTCTGGGGCCACCACATGTTCGTGTCGGGCCAGTCGACCCTGGCCAACGCGATCTTCTCGCTCCTGACGTTCAGCGTCGCGATCCCGTCGGCGATCAAGGTGTTCAACTGGGCGAGCACGCTCTACAAGGGCGACATCCGCCTGAAGACCCCGATGCTGTACGCGCTCGGGTTCGTCATGCTGTTCACGATCGGCGGGCTGACCGGGCTGTTCCTCGGGGCCCTGTCCGTCGACGTCCACCTGACCGACACGTACTTTGTCGTCGCCCACTTCCACTACGTGATGATGGGCTCGACCCTCTTCGCCTTCCTGGGCGGCATGTACTACTGGTGGCCGAAGATGTTCGGCAAGATGTACAGCGAGAAGGTCGGGCGGATCGCGTTCGTCATCATCTTCGTCGGGTTCAACCTGACGTTCTTCCCGCAGTTCGTCATGGGCTCGCACGGCATGCCGCGGCGGTACGCGACCTACCCGCAGCCGACGAAGGAGAACAACTTCGAGCCGCGGTACGTCCGGTTCGTGACCAACCACCGCCTGTCGACCAGCGGCGCGTACATCATGGCGAGCGGCCTGATCCTGGTCGCGTTCAACTGGGTGCACTCGCTCCGCCGCGGCAAGCAGGCGCCGGCGAACCCGTGGGGGTCGAACACGCTCGAGTGGCGGACGCCCAGTCCGCCCCCGCACGACAACTTCCCCGGCCCGGCGCCGGTCGCCGACGACCCGTACGACTTCCACGGGTGGAAGGAAAACCCCGACGGGAGCTGGTACCTCGACGAGGCCGAGAAGAAGAAGTACGCGGACTCTTCGCACCACTAATCGGATACCGACGGGCCAGTGGCACTTAAACGCCACTGCCGGTGACGAACTCCCGACCGACACTCCCTGACTTTTCTCAGGACGACATGAGCACCGCAGCGACCCCCCCCACGACCGAACACGGCCACGCCGACGCCCACGCCGGGAACGGCCACGGGCACGGGCACAACCCGCACCTGGCCCACCACTTCGACACCCCGGAGCAGCAGTTCGCCTCGGGAAAGCTGGGCATCTGGCTGTTCCTGGCGACGGAAATCCTGATGTTCGGCGGGCTGTTCTGCGCCTACTCGGTCTACCGCCACAACCACCCCGACGTCTTCTCGTTCGCCCACCACGCGCTCAACAAGTGGCTCGGCGGCATCAACACGGTCGTGCTGATCGCGTCGTCGCTGACGATGGCGTGGGGCGTCCGGGCGGCCCAGCTCGGCAAGACGAAGCAGCTCGTCTGGTGCCTGGCCGCGACGATCCTCGGCGGGTACATCTTCATGGGGATCAAGGCGGTCGAGTACCGCGACAAGTGGGCGCACAACCTCGGCGCCGGTCGGGGCAACGAGTTCAACCTGTCGGTCGCGGGCGGCGCGCTCGGGAAGGCCGAGACCAAGGCCGAGGGCGAAAAGGGCGGGATGATGCCCGCCGGCCCCGCCACGACCGACGCGAAGAAGTCGGACCACGAGGCCCCGGCGACGTCGTCGGTCCCGGGCCACTCGGCCAAGGTCGAACACGCCGGTCACACGGCCAAGCCCGCCGCCGCCACCAGCCAGCCGATCGCCGCCGTCGCCGACCCGAACGCGGGCACGCCCGACGCCTCCCTGATCCGCCCGCCGGGGTACGTCCCGGGCGGGATGTCCGCCGCGGTCGCCGCCCGGCACGCCGCCGCCCACGCCGCCGACGCCCATCACGAGATCCACGTCGACCGCGAGGCCGACATGTATCTGAAGATGGGTCACCTCGACCAGCAGCGCGTCTACACGTTCTTCCAGACCTACTTCGTCATGACCGGGCTGCACGGCATCCACGTGCTCGTCGGCATGGCCCTGATCTTCTGGATCCTGCTGCGGGCTGTCGGCAAGCCGAACCGCGGGTGGGTGTTGCCGCTCGGGTTCGTCTCGGTCAGTGCATTCCTGTTCTACCTCGTGCTGATCCTGAAGAACGAGCACACGGCCGAGGCGATGAAGACGCTCAGCCTGATCGGGTGGATCTCCCTGGCGGTGTTCGGCCTGTGGTTCGTGGTGGCCTACATGCGGGCCAAGGCGGCGCGGATGGCCCCGCAGCCGGAGTTCGGGCCCGAGTACTTCACCCCGGTCGACCTGGTCGGGCTGTACTGGCACATCGTCGACCTGATCTGGATCTTCCTGTTCCCGCTGCTGTACCTGATCCACTAATCACCCCCCGCGTGGACCCGTCGAGCCCGAGGCCGGCGGAAATCGAATGACTCTGCAGACCCCGGACGAACCCATGGCCCACGTCGATCAAGGACAGTCCTTCTTGCAAGCCAAAGCCCACAACCCCGCGAACGTGCACGCCCAGGGGCACACGCACGTGGTGCCGCCGAAGATCCTGTTCGGCACGTTCGCCGCCCTGCTCGTGCTGACGGTGATCACGGTCGCGGTCACGCTGGTCGACCTGGGCCCGCTGAACATCTGGGTCGCGCTGATCGTGGCCGTGGTCAAGGCCGCGCTGGTCGCGCTCTACTTCATGCACCTGCGGTGGGACGCCCCGTTCAACGCGCTGATCCTCGTTTCGGCCCTGTTCTTCGTCGCGATCATGATCGGGACGACGATCCTGGACACGAAGGAGTACCGCCCGAACTACGACCCGCCGCGCAGCGGGCAGTCGATGTCAGGCAGCCAGCCGTAACGGCGCGCCCGCACGATGAAATACAAGAGGAAACCCCGGACCGCCGGGGTTTTTTCACGTCCGGCGCGCGTAGAATCGCGGGCCGGATACAAGCCCGGACGGCCCCGCGTGTCGCGGGAATCCGGCTCCGCAGCAGTCGGCTTGACGGGGGAAATCACGAGGATCGAGATCAGCGATGTCCACCGCGCCCAACGACCCCCCTGCCGACGACCAGCGACCCGACGTCCCCGCGCTGCGCCCGCCCGCGGGCGCGAAGCGGACGCTCGGGACGTTCGGGATGTGGCTGTTCCTGGCCGCCCTGTTCATGTTGTTCGGGGCGACCATGGTCGGGTACGTGATCATTCGGCACCAGGCGAGCATCCCCAGCGACGTGAAGCTCGTGAGCACCGGCAAGCCGCGGCCGACCGTCCCGCTGGACACGCTCCACTTCCCCGCAACGCTCTGGGTCAGCACGGCCCTGGTGATCGGGGTGAGTTTCGCGATGACGGCCGCCCACGCCTACTTTCGCCGCGGGCTCCAGCAGCCGTACCGCAAGGCCTTGATCGCCGCGCTCGCGCTGGCGGCCGGGTTCGTCACCGTCCAGACCCCGGCGATGATCCAACTGCTGACGGCCAACAAGGCCGCCCTGGGCCTGGCCGACCGCCACCACTTCTACATGCTCGTGTTCTTCATGGTGCTCCTGCACGCCCTGCACGTGCTGGGGGGAATGGTCGCGCTGACGCGGTTGGCCCTCCGCTCGCAGCACGGCGGGTACGACCCGGCCAACGCAGACCCGGTCACCACGGTGGGGATGTACTGGCACTTCCTCGACCTGATCTGGCTCGCGATGTTCGGGACGTTCATCCTGATGAAGTAGTGCGGAGCGGGAGTAAACGAAAAGACGAAAAGACGTAAGGGTCACCGACACTTCCCTTACGTTTTTCGTCTTTTCGTTTTTGCCTGCTCTCCCGCCCATCGCGCGCTCCGGATTGGCGCAACTCCCCCCTCCCGGTCGATAACTCCTGTCGGGTCATCGCGCACCCGTTGCGCCCGTGCGCGCAGGTTTTGACTGGAGGGATCCGCGTGGCAGGTCCGATAACAGTACGGTTACGCAAGCTCCCCGGGGCGGTGGACGTTCCGCTGCCCCGATTCGCGACCGAGCACGCCGCCGGCGCCGATTTGCACGCCGCCGTCGCCCGGCCCGTGACGCTGGCGCCCGGCGAGATCCGGCTGATCCCGTGCGGGTTCGCGATGGCGCTGCCGCCGGGGTACGAGGCCCAGGTCCGGCCGCGATCGGGTTTGTCGTCCAAGCACGGGATCGCGCCGGTGAATACGCCCGGCACGATCGACGCGGACTACCGCGGGGAGGTGCAAGTGCCCCTGATCAACCACGGCAAAGTTCCGTTCGCCGTCGAGCCGGGCATGCGGGTCGCGCAGATGGTGATCGCGGCGGTGCCGGCGGTCGTGTTCGCAGAGGTCGAGGAACTGGACGACACTGCGCGAGGCGCCGGCGGGTTCGGACACACCGGGGCTTAAGGAAAGGATCAAGGAGGAAGGATGAAGGATGAGAAAGACGAAATCGGAAGCAGCGCGGGCGACGTCGTGAGTTCTTGGGACGGGTGACGCCGGCAAGCCCGGACGGTCGCTTTCATCCTCCATCCTTCTGCCTTCATCCTTCGATCCCATGGACCACCCCAGCATGCTCCGCCGCGTCGTGTTCGTCGTGTTCGCCGGCGTGTGGCTGTTCTTCCTGCTCGCCCTGGGCAGTTTCCAGCCGACCGACTGGCCGAGCCACGCCGTCTTCCCGTACGGTCCTGTCAGGAACGTCTGCGGCGCCGCCGGATCGTTCACGGCGTACCACCTCTACACGATCCTGGGGCAGGGCGTGATCCCCCTGCTGTTCTTCTCCGGCGTGTGCATCGCGCTGTTCGCGTACGGCAACCGCGTGAGCGACTTGTGGCTCCGCCTGATCGGCCTGAGCCTGCTGGCGGTCGCGTTCGCGGCGGTCGTGCACCTGATCCGGCCCGGGTCGGCGTCCGGCCTGCCCGAAGGCAACGGCGGCATCCTCGGAATCGGGGCGGCCGAGTTCCTCCGCGCCCGGTGCAACGGGCTGCTTACCGCGTTGATTCTCGTGTGCACGTTCGTGGTCGGCCTACTGCTCTGTGCAGATGATTTGGTCGTCCGCGCGCCGGGCGTGATCGGCAAGTGTGTCCGCACCGTCCGCGACCGCGCCCCCGCGATCGGCGAGCGTTTGGGCAGCATCCGCATGCCGCAGTTCCCGCGCCTGTTGCCCGTCCCGCGGCCGGTCGACACGGATGTGGACGACGTTCGTCCCGTGCGGACCGGGCCGATCTCGCGCGTCACGACCGACGATGTCGACGGCATGGACGAGGACGACGACGCGCCGGCGGTCATCCCCGCGTCGCGCCGCCTGCCCGCCGGCCGGCCCGAGCCGGTCAAGGCCCGCCGGGCCCTCAAGGGCGGCGACCCGTCGGACGAGATCCGCCTCGAGTACGACAACGACGCGCCCGTCACCGCCGCCGAGGATTCCGCCTGGCGCGACGACGAAGACCCCGCCCCGGCCGCCCCCGCGACGATCCCGCCGCAAGTCCCTCGCCCGGCGGCAGTCGCCGTTGCCGAAGCGCCGGTCGCGAGCACGCCGACGGCCCGTCCCGCGCCGGTGATCAAGTCGGCCGCGTCGAAGATCGCCGCTGCCGGGAACGCCGGCCCGATGGTCGCCGCACCGATGGCCGGGCAGGCCATCCCGCCGGTGATGAAGGCGGTGCCGCCCGCCGTCGCCCAGCAGCCCCCGGTGCCACTGGACGAACTGGGCGAGACCAGTGAGGACGAGGGCGAGACGGAGGAGTCGGACGACGATTACGAGACGCTCATCCAGGAGCACGCCGAGCACCTCGCCGCGCCGGCCGAAGGCGCGACTGCCGGCGGGGCCGCGCCGCTGTTCCGTGGGCCGCCGCCGTTCAAGCCGCGCACGCCGACCGCCCCGCCGCCCCCGAAGGAACTGGGCGCCTACACTCTGCCCGCGTGGGATTGCCTGGCCGAGGCCGAGCACGGGTACGCCGAGGCCCAGGAGCAGTTCGTCCGCGAGAAGGCGGCCGTCCTCGAGCAGGCGCTGGGCGAGTTCAACATCGACTCGCACGTCGTCGAGATCGACACCGGCCCGGTCATCACGATGTACGAGATCAGCCTGGCGCCCGGCATCAAGGTGTCCTCGATCACCGCGCTCCAGAACGACATCGCCCGCGCGCTGTCGGCGACCAGCGTCCGCATCGTCGCGCCCATCCCGGGCAAGAACACGGTCGGCATCGAGGTCCCGAACAACGAGAAGGAAAAGGTCCGCCTGAAGGAGCTCATGCAGCTCGCCCCGGAGAACATGCGGAAGATGGCCATCCCGCTCTTCCTCGGGAAGGACGTCAGCGGCAACCCGCTGATCGTCGATTTGGCGAAGATGCCCCACTGCCTGATCGCCGGCACGACCGGGTCGGGCAAGTCGGTCTGCATCAACACGATCATCATGTCGATCATGTACATGCAGCGGCCGGACCACGTGAAGCTGATCCTGGTCGACCCGAAGGTCGTCGAGATGGCCCCGTTCAAGGACATCCCGCACCTGCTCGCGCCGGTCATCAACGACGCGGCCAAGGCGATCAGCGTCCTGGAGTGGGCGTGCGAGAAGATGGACGAGCGGTACGAGCTGCTGGCCGAGGCGGGCGTGCGGTCGATCGCCCAGTACAACCAGATGACGCGGGACGAGCTGATCGAGCGCTTCCAGCCGGGCTCGCCCGAAGAGGAAGCCAAGATCCCCAAGTTCCTGCCGTACTGGGTGATCATCATCGACGAGCTGGCCGACCTGATGATGAACGGCGGCAAGGAGTGCGAGGCGTTCGTCGTCCGCCTGGCGCAGAAGGCCCGGGCCGTCGGCATCCACCTGATCGTCGCCACCCAGCGCCCGCAGGCGAGCGTGGTCACGGGCCTGATCAAGGCGAACCTGCCGAGCAAGATCGCGTTCCGCGTCAACACGCGCATGGACAGCCGGATCGTGATCGACCAGAACGGGGCCGAGCTGCTGCTAGGCTACGGCGACATGCTGTACCTCGACCCGACCAAGCCCAAGCCGATCCGCTCGCAGGGGACGTACATCGACGACAAAGAAGTGAAGGACTCGGTCAAGATCGTCCGGTCGGCGGCCGAGGCGCAGTACGAGCCCGAGCTCGTGCAGATCAAGGCCAAGTTCAACTCCGAGGACATGAAGAACGACGACATGTTCGACGACGCCGTGAAGGTCGTCCTGGAGACCAAGCGGGGCAGCGTGTCGCTCCTGCAGCGGCGGCTGAACATCGGCTACGGCCGGGCCGCCAAGCTGATCGAGATGATGGCGCAGGCCGGTCTGGTCGGCGAGTACAAGGGCACGCAGAGCCGCGAGGCCACGATCTCGCTCGAGGAGTGGGAGCAGATGAAGGCCCAGCAGGCCGCCGACGAGGAGAGCGGGATGACGGTGTAGCGCGGCCCGCGCGGGCCGGTCGCGCGAGCGTGCCGCTTGCGGCTTCGCCCCGCTCCCTTGCCCTCTAAACTTCTCCACACGCCCCCGGTAACATGTGTGCCGCGCGCCGATCCCGGCGCGCCGACCCCGAGACCCCGGAGACGTGAGATGCCTAACGTGCGGCGATGTTCCGCCCTAACCGCAGTCTTCTTAGGCGCCATCGCGCTCACGGCTTTCCCCGTGTCGAGCGCGCCCAAGCCCGCCGACGACCCGCCCGAGATCCGCTACAAGTCCCACATCGAAGACGCCCTCGACCGCGCCCGCGCGCTCCGCGATTCGGTCGGCGGCATGGAGGCCGACCAGTCCCGGTTCATCGCGTTCATCCGCGCCGACCTGGCTAAGTACCGCGACGTGTGCGAGGTCGAGGCGAAGGTGTTCGAGAAGATCGCCGCGACCTACAAGACCGGCGACCTCGAGGCCGTCCGCAAGTTGCGGGTGGAGGGCGAGAAGATCGAGCGCGGCCGGCTCGTTTGGAAGGTGCGGATCAATGAGATCCGGGTCAAGCAGGCGACGGCCGCCCCGACCGAGGCGTCGTACGTCGAGGAGACGCGGTGGATCCCGGCGGGGGTGGTGCCGGATTTGGACCGCCTGGTCGATGCCAAGCGCGCCGCCTCCGAGGCTTGGGCCCGCGCCGCCGAGGCGATGACGCCTGACGGCGACCCCGACGCCGCCAACGTCGCGCGCGAGGCCGCGTATACCTCCGACGCCGAGCGCGAGATCGCCCAGTGGCGGTTCGAGGCCGCCCTGTACCGCGAGCGGATCGCCGCCGACAAGACCGTTTCGTCGGACGACATGGCCAGGGCCGTCGAGCGGCTCAAAGTCATCATGGCCAAGCGGGAAACCGTCCGGCGCGAGCAGATCGCCCGCGAGCGGCAGGAGCGCGAGAACGAGCGAGACTGGAACCTCGCCCAGCGGGCGTACCGCGAGGCGTACGACGCGGCCGTCCTCGAGCGCAACCGGCAAAAGGCGGCGCAGCGGTGATCGACGTGCGCCCGTCCCCTCGTGGCATGGGTACCGCCCGCAGGGCGATACCCGTGTTCTGCGCCCGTCATCGCAAACGCGCTCCCCTGCGGGCGGCGCTGTCGCTTGCCCTACGGGTCGCGGCTAAACGAGGCCCTCGATTGCATCTTCACTTTTGACTTTTGACATGGCGCGACTCCTCCTCCTCCTCTCCCTCGCCTTCCTCCTCGGCGCCGGCCGCGTCCAGACGCGCGACGGCAAGTCGCTCGCCGGCGACGTCGCGCTCGACGCGGGTCACGTGGTCGTCACGGCCGACGGCGCCGCCACGCGCGTGCCGCTCGATCAGATCGCCTCCGCCGAGCTCGCGGTGACGCCACCGCCCAAGATCGAGGTCGCCACCACCGGAATGCTGCCGACCGGGTGGAAGAGTCAGGACGTCGGCCGCGTGAAGATCGCCGGCTCGGCCAAGTGCGACTCCGCCGGCCTGTTCACCCTCACCGCGTCCGGCTGGGGCGCGTTCGGCGGCTCCGACTCGCTCCACTACGCCTACCGCACGCTCGACGGCGACGGCCAGGTCATCGCCCGCGTCGCCGGGCTCGACACCGCCGCCGGCCCGGTCGTCTCAGGTGTCATGATCCGCCAGTCGACCGCCCCCGACTCGCCGATGGCGGCCGCGTGCCTGTACCCGTCCGGCGACGTCCGCATGGCCAAGCGGCCGATGGCCCCCTCAAGGCCGTTCCGCAGCGCCGACGAAGTGCCGCCGAAGAACCCGTCGGCGTGGGTCCGCCTGACGCGCAAGGGGACGGCCGTGGCTGCGTTCCGATCAACCGACGGCAAGTTCTGGGAGCACATCGAGACTCGCCAGATCCCACTGACCGGCCCGGTGCTCGTCGGCGTGTGCGCCTTCACGACCGGCAACGACTGGATCGGCTCGGCGACGGTCGACTCCGTGCAGATCATCCCCGGCGCGCCCGGCTTCACTTACTTCCCCGGCTCCGACCCGCTCGCCGCGGGCGTGGTGTTCAAGGACGGCTCGGCGACCGCGTGCGACGTGATCGGCGTCACCCCGACCGTCGTCCGCGCGCTGATCGACGGGCGCGGCGTCGTCTTCCCGCGCGAGGACGTCGCCCGCATCGTCTACAACCCGATGCCCGCCGACATGCCCGCGCCAGGCGCGCCGTCCGCCCTTCTAGCCGGCGGCGATTTGTTCGAGGGCGACCTGCTCGACGTCGCCATGGTCGCCCCGGTCTACGGCCAGCCCAAGATCCCCCGCGCCACGTTCCGCTCCGTCCTGTTCGGCAACAAGACGTTCGACGCCCAGACGCAAGTCATCGCGATCGACCTCGCGACGGTCACGCCGACGCCAGCCGCGTGGGAATTGCGAACGGCCGACGGATCGATCGTCCGCGCGCAGAAGATCGCGGTCGACAAGGCCGGGGTCAGGATCGACGACGAACCCGCCCCCCGCCCCGACATCGTCACGATTCGTAAACCGTAGGGGGCACCGCCCACCGCCCCCGCGGTTACTTCGGCAGCCCCACCGTGATCACCTGCTGAGCCGCCAGTACGCGCCCCGTCAGCGAATCGGTGAACGTCACCTTCACCGTCAACTCCGCGTGCGTCGGCGGCGACTGCCACGGCAGCTTCAGCAGGTAGTTGTACTGAAGCGCCGCCCCGAGCCACTTGGGCCGGGCCTGCTCTGCCGACAGCTCCCAGTGTCCGATGCGATTGTTCTCGCCCAGCGCCAGGTCGAACAAATCGACCGTGATCGCGCCGGCCGCCTTCAGCTTCTGCCCCTCGTCGTCGAGCGGCGTGAGCTGCACTTTGATCCCCTCGTCGCCCGGCTTCTTCGGATCCTCGTCCCAGCCGCCCGTGAGCCGGCCGAGCTCAATCGAGTGCGCGGTGAACAGCGCCTGGAGCTGGTTGTGCGGCAGGGTCGCGGTGGTCGAGGATGCGGGCCGGGTCTCCAGCGCGCGGATCGTCGCCGCGTCCGCCTCGCGCTGGCGGTTCACCGTCTCCAACTGATCGCGGAGTTCCTGATTTTGCTTTCGCAGCTCGATGTTCGCCGCATTGGGACCGCCACACCCGCCGACGAGCCCCGCGATCGCGACCACGCGCAACGACGCGCGGAGGCGCCGCTTGTCGGGGCGCCTCCGCGCGTCGGGGGTGGGATCGTGGGAAGTCATGCTCGCAGGACCGTGCCTCACTGAAGTGAGCACACCGGTGCAGTCGCGCTCAGTCCTTGTCGTCGTCCAAGTCGTCCTTCTTGACGGTCACGGCGCGTTCGGGCGCACGGTCCTGCACCTTGTCGGCGCACCCGTACTCGACCGCCTCCTCCGCGAACAGCCACTTGTTCCGGTCGAAGTCGCGCTTGATCGTCTCGTAGTCCTTGCTCGTGTACTCGCCCATCATCTTGTACAGGCGGTCGCGCAGGCGGAGCATGTGCTTGGCCTCGATCCCGAGGTCCGTCGCCTGCCCCTGGAGCACCCCGCCGATCAGCGGCTGGTGCAGCATGACCTGCGAGTTCGGCAGCACGAACCGCTTGCCCTTCGTGCCCGCCGACAGGAGCACGGCGCCCATCGACGCGGCCATCCCGATGCACGTCGTCGCCACGTCGCACCGCAGGTGGTGCATCGTGTCGATGATGCCGAACCCGGCCGACACCGACCCGCCCGGCGAGTTCACGTAGAACTGGATGTCCGTCTTCGGGTCGTCGTTCGACAGGAAGAGGAGCTGCGCGATGATCGCGCCGGCCGAGTCGTCGGTCACCGGGCCGTTGAGCAGGATGATCCGGTCCTTGAGCAGGCGCGAGTAGATGTCGTACGCGCGCTCGCCGCGACCGGACTTCTCGATGACGATGGGGATCAGCGTGTTTTGCATGGAAAAGTTCTCGTTCGCTTACCGGTCTTCTCTGCGGTTTTCTCCGCGTCCTCTGTGCCTCTGCGGTGAGCCTGACTAACGCTCCACGATCTGCAGTTCGTTCCCTTCGGGGTCACGGAACGACACGATCCGGCCGCCGCCCAGCGCCGTCCCGGGCTCGCCCAGGAACGTCACGCCCGCGGCCAACAACTGCCGGTGCGCCGCGCCGAAGTCGCTCACCCGCAGGGCCAGGTGCCTCAGCCCCGGGCTAAATCGCGGCATCTCCGCCGGCGATCCGCCCGGCTCGCGCGCCGGCATCAGTTCGATCACCGGCCCGTCGCCTACGCCGCCGCCGTACCCGACGATCGCCGCCGGCGGCTGCTTTCCGTCCGCCGCGATCACCCGCATCCCGAGCACCCGGCAGTACCACTCGATCTGCGCCGCCGAGTCGGAACACGCGATCGCGGGATGGTCGATGGCGGTGAAGGGCATAGTCCTGAGTGCTCAGTCCTGAGTCCTGAGATTGCTCCGCCGGCCTTGTCTCAGGACTCAGCACTCAGCACTCAGGACTTTCGTTCGCTATTTCGGCTTATTCCCGTCCACGGCCTTCTCCGCCGCCGGCGAGTCCTCGCCCAGCACTTCGTCACAGATCCCGTACGCGACGGCCGCCTTCGCGTCGAAGAACCGGTCGCGCTCCGAATCCTCGCGAACCTTGTCGAACGGCTGGCCCGTGCACTGGGCCATGATCCCGATGAGCTGGTCCTTGGTCTTGAGGATCTCCTCGGCCTGGATCTCGATGTCCGCGGCCTGGCCGGTGATCCCGCCCAGCGGCTGGTGGATCATGACCTTGGCCGACGGCAGGATGTACCGCTTGCCCTTCTTGCCCGCCATGAACACGACCGCCCCGCCGCTCTCGGCCCGGCCGATGCAATACGTGGCGATGTCGCACGACAGGAACTTCATGATGTCGTACATCGCCAGCGTGTCGTCGACGACCCCGCCCGGCGAGTTGATGTAGAAGTTGATGTCGGCCTCGCGCTTCATGCTCTGCAGGTAGAGCATCTGCATGATCACCCGCGTCGCCGACGCGTGGTGGATCTCGCCGACAAGGAACACGACGCGGTTCTCGAGCAGCAGCTCCTCGAGCGTCATCTCGCGGTACCGGTTGTACCCGCCGCCCGGGCCCGGCGCCGCCATCGGCATCATCTGCGGCATCGGTCGGAACAACCCGCCGCCCGGGAACGTGTCCGAAGCGACCGCGGCCGCCGTCGCGCGAACCGTGTCCGCCGCAGGTCCCCCCTGCCCGGTCACCGAGCCGATGTAGTCCGCCGCCCGCGCGACGGCGCGGGGGTCAATCGTCTTGAGGTTCAAATCGTGCATCATTTCCTCTCGTATCGGGTGTCCGGGGGCCCTGCCCGCGTGAACGTAACAGAACCATCCAATCGCGGCGGATCGTACGCGCGCCCCTACTCAAATTCAATCAACGGGAGGTGCCATGCGCGTGACTGATAATCCCCCGCGCCACAAACAAGCCGGGGGCAGAGTCGCACGGGCTCCGCCCGAAGCGCCGCCCCGGATCCGCTTCCCTCGGGCAGGCAATACCCTTCCGCGCGACCCTCCAACCTTCTCAATCTTCTCTGCGCCCCCTCCGCGCCCTCTGCGTCTCTGCGGTGAATCCTCTTCCCCACGACAACTCACATCGGCCGCGTAATCACAAACTCCGCCATCGTGTCCAGCGCCGTCCGCGCCTCCGACGCCGGCAACTCCGCGATCGCCGACCGCGCCCGGTCCACCTGCGCCCGGGCCGCGTCGCGCGCGTACTGGATCGACCCGCTCGGCGAGATCAAGTTGCGGATCTTCTCCCCCTTGTCCGGCTCCCGCGACTCCAGGAGGCTCAACAGCAACTGCCGGTGCTCGCGCGGGGCCGTTTTGAGGAAATGGATGATCGGCAGCGTCAGCTTCCCCTTCTCCACGTCGATGCCCAGCGTCTTGCCGACCGTCGACACGTCGCCCACGAGATCCAGAATGTCGTCCTGGATCTGGAACGCCACCCCCAGCGCCACGCCGAACGTCTCGAACCGCGCCGCCACCTCGTCCGAAGCGCCCGACAAATGCGCCCCCAGCCGGCAGCAGGCCCCGCACAGGCTCGCCGTCTTCCGCGCGATGATGTCGAAGTAAACGTCTTCGCTGAGCTGCAAATTGTTCCGGTTGTCGATCTGCAGCAGTTCCCCCTCACACACGACGTTCGTCGTCCGCGCGATCAGCCGGCTCGCGTACTGGCTGCCCAAACTCGAGCACAGGTGATACGAGTGCGAGATCAGGAAATCGCCCAGCAGGACGGCCGCCTCGTTGCCGCGCAGGTGGTTGATCGTCGCCCCCTTCCGCCGCAGCTCGGCCTCGTCCAGCACGTCGTCGTGAACGAGCGTGGCCATGTGCACCATCTCGACCACCGTCGCGATCGTCACGTGCGCGTCCGTCAGTTCCTTCGCCCCCGCCGCCTTACCCGACAGCAGCACCAAACACGGCCGCAGCATCTTCCCCCGGAACCGGCTCACGTGCTTCACCAGGGTGTTCACGCAGTCGAGGTCGGACCGGAGCTCGGCGGCGAACAGCTTGTCGACGGCGACGAGCTGCGGGGCGATGCACTCGGTCAGGGCGGCCAAAGCGGGCGTTGTGGTGTTCATCGGATGTCCTATCGCGGCCAGCTCCTCGCCAACCGCGACGGATTCTATTGATCCGTTCCGACGACCGCACGAACCTTCCATAGCTTTCGGAGAATATGAAAACTCGATCTGTTCGATTCGCGGATGTCCGGGTGCCATGCCCTCGCACCGCGCCGACCGGTGCGGATCGCGCGCGACCGTTGTCCGCGGGGCGTGGGCATGCCCCAACGGCGTTCGATTTCTGGAAGCGTGAGCCTCTGGGGCATGCCCACGCCCCGCGACGGCGCAAGTGCGCGAATCAAGTCGCTCGGCGCGGTGCGAGGGCATGGCACCCGATCGCGCGCGGCTCGGACGGAGTCTTGCCCGCCTCGCCCTCCCCCGTCTGCCGCCGGCGGCTATGATGGGGGGACCTCCCGTTAGACGATACCCAACGCATGCCGCCACCGCCGACCGAGGATGACCGTCCGTTGCCCGCCGCGGAGGCCGATGCGCCGGCCGAGGCGGAGCAGCGCGCCGCGACGACGGCGGAGGTGGTGGAGTCGGCGACCGCGGACAACCCCGGCGGCGTGGCGATGCGGATCGAGGAACTCCCCGCCGCCGACGGCGCGGACGTGCTCCGGCAGCTCCCGAGCGAGCTGTCGGCCGACGTGGCCGAGTACCTGGACCCGGAGACGGCCGCGCGAATCTTGTCGGAAATGGACCCGACGCTCGCAGCGACGGTCGTGACGGACATGGAGGTGCCCGAGGCGTCGCTGGTCCTGGAGTACATGGACCCGGACGACCGGGTCGACATCCTGGGGCACGTCCCCAAGCCCCGGCACGACGAGCTGGTCGACGAGATGGCCGCTCTTGAGGCGGCCGAGACGCGCAGCCTCGAGCAGTACCCGCCCGACACGGCCGGCGGGATCATGACGACCGACGTCACGGCCCTGACCGAGGACCTGACGGTCGAGCAGGCAATCGCCGAGCTTCGGCGGATGTCCGAGGAGCTCGAGCAGATGTACTACGTGTACGTGGTCGACAAGCGCGGGCACCTGCTCGGCGTGCTGTCGATGCGCGACCTGATCCTGGCCAAGCCCCACCGCAAGCTGGGCGAGATCATGATCGCCAACGTCTCGGCCCTGTCGGCCACGACGGACCAGGAGGAGGTCGCCAACCTCTTCGACCGCCACGGGTACATGGCCATGCCCGTGGTCGACGCGCGGAACCGGCTGATCGGCCTGATCACGGTCGACGACGTGGTGGACGTGATCCGCGAGGAGGCGACGGAGGACGTGCAGCGGATGTTCGGCGCCGGCGCCGAGGAGCGGCTGACCAGCTCGTGGCGGTTCAGCTTCAAGATGCGCGTGTGGTGGCTGGTGGTGAACCTGGCGACCGCGTTCATGGCCGGGGCGATGGTGGGGGCGTTCGAAGAGACGCTGAGCAAGCTGACGCTGCTGGCGATCTACATGCCGATCGTCGCGGGCATGGGCGGGAACGCGTCGGCCCAGGCGATGGCGGTGACGATCCGCGGGCTGGCGACCGGGCGGGTCGACCGCGCGCTGCTCCGGCACGTGATCCGGCGCGAGATCGCCGTCGGCATCATGACCGGGATCGTGTGCGGGGTGATCACCGCGTGCGTCGCCCTGCTGTGGCACCACTCGCAGGCGGGGTGGAAGGCGAGCGCGGCGCTGGGCGCGGTGGTCGGGCTGGCGCTGATCCTGAATCACACGCTGGCGTGCGCGAGCGGGGCGTCGATCCCATTCATCATGAAAAAGCTGGGGTTCGACCCGGCCCAGAGCGCGACGATCTTCGCGACGACCGTGACGGACGTCGGCGGGTTCTTCGGGCTGTTCATGCTGGCCAGGGCGTTCATGGGGTGGATGGTGCCGGGCGCCACGTATGGTGGGCTATGCCCACCGATTCCCGCTCATCGCACCGATGGCCAACGCTTCTCGCGCGATCGGCGGGCGAAGCCCACCCTAACGGTGCCCGTTGAGCGCGTTCCGCCTGATCTCGGCCAGGAGCTGGTCGGGGTCGAACGGTTTGGTCAGGTACCCGACCGCCCCCGCCGATTTCCCCTGCGCGCGGTGCTCATCGCGGTCTAATGCGGTCAGCATGACGATGGGGATCTCGCGCGTGCCGGCCTCGGCCTTGAGCCGGCGGGCGACCTCGAACCCGTCGAAGTCGGGCAACATCACGTCGAGCACGATCAGCGCCGGGTGCGTGGCGATCGCCCGCTCGACGGCCTCACCGCCCGAGAGCGCGCGCTCGTACCCGTACCCCGCGATCTGCACGTAGGCCCCTACGAGTTCGTTGATCTCCGGATCGTCCTCGACGACCAGCACCGGACGGGCTTGAGTCGGCATGCAACTGATTCCTCGTTTCGCCGTGCGGATTATATTCATAGAATCCGTCTGGCAAGGCTAAAATCGGCACCGCCTACGTGCGGCGCGATGCCTCGTTGGTGCCCGTTGCGAAGTTCGATCGGGCCGCACACGATTGCACATGCCGGTGTGACGCTCGGCCGTTCGCGGGTATGATTTTTTCGAATGTCGGCTCCGGGGGTGATCCAGATGCGTCCGGAGTCGGGTAGTGAACTTGATCGCCGCTGTTGCGATGCGGTCCGATTCGCGTCTCTGAGCAGGAAGTTCGCATGCGCTGGCCCGATCCGTCGATCGTCTGGAAGGCGATCGACGCCTACATGTCCGCCGCCTACCCCGGGCCCGCGCCGTCGGGCGTGCGCGCGCGGCTGGACACGCTCAAGGCGTTGGATGCGGCGTCGTTCTACGAGTCGGCCGTGTTCGAGTCGCGCGGCGAGCCGGGCCACGAGCGTCTGCTGCTCCGCCTGGGGAACAAGGTCTACCCCCACATGAAGCTCGTGATCGAGCGGCGGCCGGACCGGCACGGGTTCCTCTTCCGGGCCGACACGCACGACGCGCACTGCTGCCCCGCCCCAGCGAGCCGCGAGTACGCGTCGTTCCGCGCGCTGATGGAGGCGAACCAGACGATCGGCCAGGCGATCGACGCGGCGTGGGAGGCGGCTGGGCTGCCGACGTTCAAGACGTACCTGAAGGAAGACCTGGCGCGGCGGCAGGCGGCGGCGCGGGGGAACTGAACGGGTAGTAACGATGCGTTGGCTACGGTCACTTGAACGCCTACTGGACGCCGCGGTTTGGGCCGCGGGCTTCGTGGTCTTCCTGTTCTTCGGTATCGCCACCATCGTCCTGTGGGTGTTGGCGATCTGCTCGCTCTGGGGACACACTTGGATCGGTCGCAGAGCGCCGGATCCCCCGTGGGGCAATCGGCTGAGCGAGTTGGCTCTCTCGGCAATGTTCTCGGTCCCGTTTGTCTGGCTTACAATCAAGCTCTGGAAGGGACTGTTTGGCAAGGGGCGGATCGGGACGAGCTACCGTGAAGGCGTATGCCCCGCCTGCGGCTACGACCTCCGCGAAACGCCGAACTGTTGCCCGGAGTGCGGGCGATACACGGGCAAGGGGGAATATGACTCTCTTACGGAGAGCATTCGGTGAGCGGGTCACTTCGCCGCGCGGGCGAGCGCAGCCTCCAACCGCCCCGCCGCCTCGGCGGTGCCGTCGTCGTCTACGAACAGGCGGTGCCACATCTCCAAGGCGAGAAGCGTCCAGATCGCGCGCGAGCGGTCGACCCGGCCATCGAGGTGGTCGTCGACAATTCGCCGGACGATTTCCTGGCGGAAATACCCGCGTGCTGAAGCACGCTCGCCGAGGAGCATATCGCGCACCCACGCTGCGAGGGGGCCGCGGAACCAGGGGGTGAGGGGGACGGTGAAGCCGACTTTCCGCCGGTAGATGGTTTCGCGGGGGATGTAGCGCTCGGCCAGTTGTTTAAGCAGGATCTTCGTCCGCCGGCCCTTGGCCTTGTAGGCGGCCGGCAGTCGGGCGGCGTACTCGACTAAGGGGTGATCGAGCAGCGGCACCCGCGCTTCGACACTCGACGCCATCGACATGCGGTCGCCCTTGATCAGCAGGTCGTCGACCAGCCAGGTGTGCAGGTCGGCGTAGAGCATCCGGTCGAGCGGTTGGCCAGAGTCGCACGCGGCCAATACCTCGCGGAGTTTCTCGGGTGCGCCGATCGTGCCGGCGAGCGTCTCGGGCCGGCATAATTCTGCGACGCCGCTCTGGTCGAACCCGGCGAACCACGCGGTGAGTCGCTCCGCCTCGTCGGCGATCGCCAGGTTCTCCAGCGCGATCCGCGCGCGGCGCTTGGAGAAAGGCAGGAGCTTGGCCGCGCCGCGGAGCATCCCCCGCCGCGCGAAGTTCGGCATCCAGCTGAGGTACTTCGTCCACTGGTCGGCGGCGCATTTGGGGTAGCCGCCGAAGAGCTCGTCGCCGCCTTCGCCGGTGAGCATGACGGTCACGTGCTGGCGGGCGAAATTGCAGAGAAGGTACGTCGGGATCGCCGCGGGCTCGGAGACCGGCTCGTCGTACACCCAGCACAGCCGGGCGAAGTTCGCGACGAAGTCGTCGTACCCGACCGTGACCTCGTGGTGCTCGGTCCCGTACCGCTCGGCCACCGATCGCGCGTACGGCAACTCGCTGAACTCCTCGCGGTCGAACCCGATCGAAAACGTCCGCACGGCGTCCCGGAACCCGCCTTGCCGCCGGAGGAGTTCCATACGGGCGACGATGAGAGACGAATCCACCCCGCCTGACAACTGCGCCCCGAGCGGGACGTCGGACATGAGGTGGGACCGCACGGCGTCGCCGACGAGTCCGTCGACCTTCTCGACCGCATCGGCGAACGAAACGCCCTCTTTCTCGCCGTATCGAACGTCCCAGTACCGTACGGGCGACACGCCGCCCGCCGGTGGCGGTTTAGCGACGTCGACCTCGAAATAGTGTCCCGCCGGCACCTTCGATACGCCCTTGAACATCGTCCGTGGCGCGGGGACGTATCGGAAGGTCAGGTACTGCACCAGCGCGTCGCGATCGACCTCGCGTCGCACGCCGGGGTAGGCCAGTAGCGCTTTGACCTCGCTGCCGAAGATCAGTGCGCCGTCGGAGATCGTGTAGTAGAGGGGTTTGATCCCGACGCGGTCGCGCGCGATCGCGACGACACCGCGTTTCGCGTCGTAGACGGCGAACGCGAACATGCCGCGCAGCCGGTCGACCAGGCCGCGGACGCCCCACTGCTCGTACCCGTGCACGAGCACTTCCGTGTCGCACCGCGACGCGAACCGGTGGCCGGCGGACTCGAGCTCGGGGCGAAGTTGTTCGTGGTTGTAGATCTCGCCGTTGAAGACGACCTGGACCGAGCCGTCCTCGTTGGCCATGGGCTGGTGGCCGCCGGCACGGTCGATGATCGCGAGGCGGGTGTGGGCGAGCCAGACATTTTGGTCTACGCTAGTCCATTCCCCATTGCCATCAGGACCACGGTACTGCAGTGACGCGAGGATCCGCGCGCGGGCGTCGTCGGTCAGGCGCCAGCGGCCATTGGGATCGAGTTTGACCGCGCCGGCGATGCCGCACATAGGGGAAAGGATTCACGGGTCGGGAGGCGGAGTGGTGGCATGGGTACGACCGTGAGGCCATACCCGTGGACGGCGCCGGATCGCGCGCGACGCGCTCCCCTTCGGGCGGCGCTGTCGCTTGCCCTTCGGGTCGCGGCTAAACGAGCGCGCCGCGCTGGACTCAGGACTCAGGACTTCTTTCTTCCTTCCCCCTATCGGTTCGATTTCGGGCGGACCGTGATCGACTTGGGGGAGGTCGGGCATTCGTGTTGGCAACTGCCGCAGCCGGTGCACCCGCCGGGCGTGACCTCGATCCGATTTCCCTCGACGTTGATCGCCCGCGCGCCGACGGGGCAGACGTCCACGCAGAGCTGGCAATCCTGGCCCTGCGTCCGCAGGCAGGTCGACTCGTGCCACTCGGCGATCCCCATGTCGACGTACTCGAAGTTCACCGACATCACGGCCCCGCTCGGGCAGGCGTACATGCACTGCAGCCCGGTGCACATGATGCAGCTCATGTCGTCGGGGTCGATGTAGGGGACGCCCTCGCCCTCGGTGCCGGAGTAGTCGAGCTTGATGCACTTGACGGGGCAGACGCGGACGCATTCGCCCGAGCGCGAACACTGGTTGCGGAACTGTTCCTCTTCGACCGAACCGGGTGGGCGGAGCCAGTGCTTGACCGGGCCCGCGGGCGTCGGGTCGGCGTCCATTACGAACCCCTCGAGCTTGTTCAGCTCGTCCATGATCTGCCGGGCCGGGCGCAGCGCGTGGCCGAGCGGTTTCATCAGCTCGGCGAGGCTCTGCTTGAAAAACCCGCGGCGCGGGAGGGGTGTGTCGGCCATAGGAGGACCGGAGTATAGACGCCCGGCCCGTCCGCCGCACGGGCCGCGCGTCATCGGGATCACGCCCATCGTCCTTTACAACGCGGGCGGGTCGCGGGCACACTCCCGGCCGTGCCGACCGCCCGCGAATTCAACGCCTACCGACTCGCCGAGCTGCGCCGGGCGATCAAGCCGTTCCGGCTGCACTTCTTCACGACATTGCGGTCGACCAGCGACCACGCCGCGTTGATGCGCCGCCGGGGGGACCTTTACGCGCCGGCGATCGTCCTGGCGGCACGGCAGATGGCGGGCCGAGGTCGTGGCTCGAACACGTGGTTCTCCGCCCCCGGCTCGATCACGGCGACGTTCGTCCTGCCGGTCAACGCCACGCTGGCCCCACACCACCTCCCGCTGGCCGCGGGCCTGGCCGTGCGCGACGCCGCCGCCGAAGTCACGGGAAACCCGGAGGTCCGGCTCAAGTGGCCCAACGACCTGGTCTACCGGACGCCCGCGGGGAAGCACGGCCGTGCGGCGCTACCCCCCTTCCAGAAACTCGCCGGCCTCCTTTGCGAGCGCCTCGACCAGGTTGACCTGATTGGACTGGGGCTCAATGTGAACCCGCCCGCCAGGCGCCTTCCCGCCGACCTCGCGCCTCGCGTCACCTTTCTTCGGAACCTCGTGCCGCCGGACACGGGCCACCTCGACCTCACCACCGTCCTGAGCACGGTCGCCCGCCACCTGCACCGCCTGCTGATCCGCCAGACCGACACGCCGTTCCCGACGGTGCTTCGGCAGTACGATGAGCATCACGCGCTGGTCGGCCGGACGCTGGCGGTGTATGCGACCGCCGAGCCGCCGGTGGTGGGGCGGTGCGAGGGGCTCGATTCGACGGGGCGGCTGCTGGTGCGGACGAAGGCGGGGGTGCGGAAGATCATCGCGGGGCACGTGGAACTGCGGTGATGGCTTCGCCGCCCCCTTCGCCTGTACGCGCCATAGATCTCGGCGATTTCGCCATCGACTGCCGCGCGCGTACCGGAATACACTCTTCGTCCGGTCGTAACGCCGCTCACCGGGGCGCTTGACTTCGCCCCGCCAAACCTCACCCTATCGCGACCGCCGCCCGCGAGGCTGGCGCGGATCGCGTTCATCCACGGAGAACCGCATGCGAACCACACCGCTCGTCGCCCTGCTCGCCTTGGCGCTCTGCGCCGCCCCCGCCGCGCTAGCCGAGAAGAAGGAAGCCAAGCAGTGGGACAAGCCGCCGGAGATGAAGATCGACCCGAAGAAGCAGTACACCGCCGTCATGGAGACGACGATGGGGAAGATCACGATCGAGCTCTATCCAAAGCTCGCGCCGAACCACGTGAACAGCTTCGTCTTCCTCGCCAGGGAAGGGTATTACGACGGCGTGATCTTCCACCGCGTGATCAAGGACTTCATGCTCCAAGGCGGCGACCCGACCGGCACCGGCACGGGCGGCCCGGGCTATAAGCTCCCCGCCGAGTTCAACGACACCAAGCACGTGCGCGGCATCCTGTCCGCCGCCCGCACCGCGGATCCGAACTCGGCCGGGTCGCAGTTCTTCCTCATGCACGGGGACGCCCCGCACCTCGACGGCAAGTACACCGTCTACGGCAAGGTGATCGACGGGCTCGACGTCGTCGACAAGATCGCCAACCTCCCGACCGACGGCCGCGACCGCCCGAACGACCCGCCGTCGATCAAGAGCATCAAGATCGAGGAGAAGGACGCGAAGTAGATCGGTAAAGACGACAAACGAGAAGACGTCAAGGCGTCAGATCGTTGGTCGTCGCGCGCGTCCCCGCTTACGTTTTTCGACTTTCCGTTTTTCGACTTTCCGAAGGAACCCCCATGCCCAAGTCCTACGCCTCCGCCCCCGCGATGTCCATCGACACCGCCAAGAAGTACACCGCCGTCATCGACACCAACCGCGGGAAGATCACGGTCGATTTGTTCCCCAAGGAGGCCCCGAACACGGTGAACAATTTCGTGTTCCTGGCCCGCGACAAGTTCTACGACGGGATCAAGTTCCACCGCGTCATCCCCGACTTCATGGTGCAGACGGGCGACCCGGAGGGCACTGGTCGCGGCGGCCCGGGGTACAAGTTTGCCGACGAGACCGACCCGCGGAAGAACCCCCACAAGCACAAGGCCGGGACGCTCTCGATGGCCAACGCCGGCCCGAACACCAACGGCAGCCAGTTCTTCATCACGCACGTCGTGACCGACTGGCTCGACGGGAAGCACACCGTCTTCGGCCAGGTCCGCGATCCGGCGTCGCAGGCGGTCGTCAACTCGATCAAGCAGGGCGACGTGATGAACTCGGTCACCATCGAGGAAGCCTGACCACCGACGTTTACAGTAGCCGCGACCCGGAGGGCAAGCGTCAGCGCCGCCCGCAGGGGAGCGCGCGAGCGATGAAAACGAAGACGCCCGCACCAGTCCGGTGCGGGCGTTTTCAATTCCGTTCTCCCACGGCTCGGACGGAGCGTCGACCTCCCCTGCTCGTTCAGTGCAGCGAGTTCCCGCCGTTCACGCTCAGCTTCTGCCCGGTCACGAACTTCGCCCCGTCGCTCGCCAAATACGCCACCGCCGCCGCGATGTCGGCGTGTTCGCCCATGTGCTTCATCGGGACGCCGGCGGCGTACGAGTCTTTCATCTCCTGCGGGTCGGTTGCGTGCCGTTCGGTCGGGATCCAGCCCGGAGCGACCAAGTTCACCGTGATCTGCCACGGCGCCAACTCCATTGCCCACGACCGGGTCAGCCCGAGCTGCGCGCCCTTGGCCGATACGTAGTTCGAGAATTCCGGTACGCCCTTGTCGAACACTTCCGATCCGATGTTGATGATCCGGCCGTACCGCCGCTCCTTCATCTGTCCGACGACCGCCTTGACCAGCAGCAGCGGGCTCTTGACGAAGAATTCGAGCTGGTCGAGGCAATCGCGCCAGGTGAGTTTCTCGACCGGCACGAACGGCTGGGGGCCCGTGGCGTTGCAGACGAGGATGTCGACCGGACCGAGGTCGCGCGTGACGTCGGCGACGAGCCTAGCCACCTCGCCCTCGTCGCGTACGTCGGCCTTGAAGGCCTTGGCGACGCCGCCGGCGCTGGTGATCTCCGAGACGGTCTGGCCGGCCAGGTCCGGGCTGCCGAAGTAGTTCACTGCGACCTTCGCCCCGTCGACGGCCAAGCGGGCGGCGATCGCGCGACCCAGCCCGCGGGAGGCGCCGGTGACGAGGGCGGTTCTGTTGGCGAGTGGAAGCATAAGAGTGGCGTCACTTGTCCGCGTACGTCCGCCCGAGGTGCCCGACGATCGCCCGCTTGACCTCGAGCGGGTCGAACTGCCCGGTGTGGCGGTAAATCACCTTCCCGCCGGGCGCGACGATCAGCGTGTGCGGGACCGGGCCTTCCCACTTGGCGTCGAGCGCCGTCATCATCGCGTCGCGGTCGCCCTTATACAGGTAATTCGTTGTCGCGACCTTGAGTTCCTTTAGCTTGTCGTGCGCGAGTTGTTTTTTCTCCGGGTCGTCCAGGCTGATCGTGACCATCTCGAACGGCCGCTTGCGGTACATCCGGTTCATCGCCACTAGTTCGGGCAGCTCCGCCGTGCACGGCGCGCACCACGTCGCCCAGACGTTGATCACCCGCAGTTTCTGCCCGTCGTTCTTGGCCAGCGCTTTGATGCCCGCCAAATCGATCTCCGTCAACTCGACGGGCTCGGCGTCCCACTTGGCCAGCGACTTGGCCGCCTCTTCACGCTTGCTCGCCCACTTGGTCGAGCAGCCGAAGACCTTGGTCTTTTCTACGGGGACGGGCTTGCCGGCCAATAACGCGTCGAGCGCGTTCCGCAGGTCGTGTTTGGTCGGCGGCTTCACCTGTTCGTCGTCGATCCGGCCCGTGTAGCGCAGCTTCCGCTCGGCGTCGAACAGGAACACGTGCGGCGTCGCCTGGCAGCCGTACGCCTTCGACACCGACTGCGTTTTGCCGTCGTACAGGTACGGGAACGCGAAGTTCCGATCCTTGGCGCGGATCTTCATCGACTCCAGGTCGTCGGTCACGTCCGTATAACCCAGTTCGTCGAGCCGGACCGCCAGCGGGTCATTCGGGCTGATGGCCACGACCGCCACGCCCTTGGGCGCGTAATCCTTGTGCAAGTCGATCAGCCGCTGGTCGTACGCCTGGGCGGTGGGGCAGTGGTTCGTCGTGAAGACGATCAGCAGGAGCTTGGCCTGCGCGAAGTCTTTTAGGGCGTGATCCTTCCCGTCCACGCCGGGCAGGTTGAAATCGGGCGCGGCGGCCCCGATCGCGAGCGTCTCCACCGTGTCGGCGGCGCGGGCCACCACCCCGACGAGCACCATCAACCCGAGCGCGACGCGGATGATCATGGCGAATCCTCCGCCGCGGATTGAAACGCAAACGCGCGACGCGGGCAAGCGTGCCGTGTGCGCAGCACACCCGCTTGCGGGCTAGCGGGCCCGCCCCGCCTCTTACCCGAAGGTTCGCTCATCCGTCCGCAGAATCCCACTGTGAGCCGACCGTGAGCGCGTGAGTTATTAGCCCTAACGCCCTAAAGGGGGCTCCCCCGCCCGTCGATCATCAAGACGTGAGGGCGTGACGGGCGTAGCGGCACAGGCCGGATACCCGTCACGGTCAATGCCTAATCCCCGAGCGCGACCCGGCCGCCTCTGGCCGTGACGCGCGGACCGCGCCCGTGAGAGCGGGCCCCAGACGAACTGCGCGATGACGTACACCAAGCAGAACAACTCTCTCCGCGCGCCTAACGGCGCGTTTGCGGGCCGAAAGATCAAGCGCGACGCCGCCCCGGGCGGTGCACAACCCGTTGCCGATCAGACGTCACAGGGCTCGATCGCGCTCGCGAACTCGGGTGCCTCGCGGTTGCGCCGCGAATCCGACCCCACAGGAGTCGGCGTCGGCGGTCGCGCGAGTTCGTCGAAGTCCCGCACGGTCGAACTGCTCGAAACCCGCCAGCACCTCGCCGCCAACCCGTGGGGCTGGCAGGGCACGCTCATCGGCCAGGACCTCGCCGCCGCCAACTACCCGTCCATCACTGGCGCGGGCTACTCCGTCGTCGTGATCGATTCCGGCATCGACTACAAGCATCCGAACCTCGGCGGCGCCATCGGCGCCGGTCACAAGGTCGTCGCCGGGTGGGATTTCGACGGCAATGACGCCAACCCGTTCACCGACACCGACGCCCACGGCACCGGTTCGGCCGCGATGATCGCCGGTAACGCGTTCGATCACGCCGGGAATCACTATTCCGGCATCGCGCCCGGCGCCAACCTGATCGCGCTCCGCGTCCGCGGGGCCGACGACATCAAGCAGGCGTTCGAGTGGGTGCACGCCAACAAGGCCAAGTACAACATCGCCGCCGTCAACTACGTCGACCTGACGATCGGCAACGCGACCACGTACAAGGCCGCGCTCAAGCAGGTGATCGCCGACGGCGTGTTCGTCTCCCGCCCGACCGGCAACTCAGGGCCCACCCAGTACCTCTGGCCGGCGATGGACGCGGCCGAGTGGTTCGTCGGGTCGGTCAACTCGGCCGGCGCGATCAGCAACTTCTCCACCCGCGGGACTGAGATGGACATGCTCGCCCCGGGCGAGAAGGTCACGCTCCCGTATTACAACGTCCTGACCGGCCAGCACACGATCGTCTCGACCGCCGACGGCACGAGTTGGGCGTCCCCGCAGGTCGTCGGGGCGGCCGTCCTGATCAAGCAGGTCTGGCCCGGTGCTACGCCGCAACAGATCATGCAGGTCCTGAAGGACAGCGGCACGCCGACGTACGACGCGGTCACCAAGGTCACCTACAAGCGTCTGAACGTGAACGCCGCGATCGGCCTGGCCTACCAGCGCCACGGCGGCGCAGCCCCCGCGCCCGTCCCGCAGGCGCCCGCGTCGTCCGGCCCCCCTGCCGGCGCGACGCAGTCGCCCTATGGCGGCGCCGCGTTCAAGATCAACGCGTCGGGCGTCAGCGTCCTGCAGGCCGAGAACTTCGACGCCGGCATCGATTCCGTCGCCTATCACGACCTCGACGCGACCAACCGCGGGAACGACAAGTACCGCACCGGCACCGGCGTCGACGTCTTCAAGAACGGCAACACGCGGCTCGTCTCCCACGCCTGGGCCGGCGAGTGGCTCGAGTACACGACCGACGTCGCCGCCCCCGGCACCTACACGTTCACCGCCGCCGTCGCCTCTCAGGGTAAGGGCGGCACGTTCCACCTCGAGATCGACGGCGTCAACGTCTCGGGCACGATCGGCGTCGGCAACACCGGCGGCTGGCTCACCACGGGCGCCGCCACCAAGGCCGGCATCAGCCTGACCGCCGGCCGCCACACGATCCGCGTGGTGATGGACACGAACTCCGCCACGACCGGGGCCGTCGCCAACTTCGACGCGTTCAAGTTCACCCGCACCGGCGCGATCACCGCGAAGCCCGCGGCCACGCCGGCACCGACGACGACGACCGCCAACTACAACGCCCTGTCCGGCTTCCATGCCTATCAGTACTCCGGGCAGTCGGGCGTGACCGCTTGGGAAGGCGTCCTCGGGTGGGTCGACGCGGGCGATTGGGTCGGCTACACTGGCGTCGATTTCGGCGCCACCGGCGCGACGAAGATGAACATCAACCTGTCGGTCCCGGCCGCCTACGCCGGCAAGAAGATCGTCGTCCGCACCGACAGCCCGACCGGCGCCGTCCTCGGCACGCTCACCGTCAAGTCCACCGGTTCGTGGGGCAACTTCCAGACGCAGACGCTGGCGATTAGCAAGACCACCGGCGTCAAGAACGTTTACCTCACGTTCGAGGGCGGCCCCGCCGTGGCGAACCTGAACTACATTGGCTTCGCGGCGTAACGCGTCACTCGTGGTCGACTCGCGCCACCCGTTGTCACTGACCCCCCGCCCGCGTATCACTGCCCTTATGGGCACGCAAAACACGCGGTGGGTGGCGCTCCTGACGACGATGGCGATCGTCCTCTACCTCTGCTGGCTGATGATCCAGCCGTTCGTCGACGTGCTCCTCTGGAGCACCGTCCTGGCGATCATCGCGTACCCCGCCAACCTGCGCCTCCGCCGACGCGGGTATTCGCCTCCCGTGAGCGCGGCGCTCACGACCGTCCTGGTCGTGCTCGTGATTCTTATCCCGCTCACGCTCGTCACGACCGCCGTCGTCCGCCAGGCCGGGGACGCCGCCCGCATGGTCTACCACGGGTTCCACGAAGTCCTGGGCCCCGAGTCGCGGCTGCTCGACTGGATGGCCCAGTACGTGGACGTCGGCCCCCTGCGCGACCCCAAGGCGATCGCCGAGCGCGTCGGGCAGTTCAGCGGCGCGGTCGCCTCCCGCACGCTCGGCCTGCTCGGCGGGATCCTCGGCGCCGTGGTGCAGATCTTCTTCGTCCTGTTCACCCTCTATTACCTTCTTCGCGACTCCGACAGCGTCGTCCCCGCCGTCCGAGGCATGCTCCCGCTCAAGTCCGACCAGGCCGACACCGTCTTCCGCCGCACCCACGAGGTCATCACCGCGAGCGTCAACGGCGTGCTCCTGATCGCCGGCATCCAGGGCCTGCTCGGGATGATCGGGTTCATGATCTGCGGGCTCCCCTCGCCCGTCCTCTGGGGCGTCGTCATGTTCGTCCTGTCAACGATCCCGATGGCCGGCGCGGCGATCGTCTGGGTCCCGGCCGCGATCTTCCTCGCCGCCACGGGCAAGTGGGGCTACGCGATCTTTCTCGCCGCCTGGGGCGGGCTCGTCATCGGCCTGATCGACAACCTCCTCCGCCCCCGCCTGGTCGGCCAGCGCGCCCGCCTGCACGAGCTCCTCATCTTCTTCGCCGTCCTCGGCGGGTTGCAGGTGTTCGGCGTGCTCGGGCTGTTCGTCGGCCCCGTCGTCGTCGCCATCGCCCTGGCGATGGTCGAGGTCTTCCGGCAGGCGAACCTGGCCGACGACGCGCGCGTCGAACTCGGGAATGGCGTGATCGTCGCGCCCGCCGCCGACGTGCTTGCGGTCCCGCCGTCGTCGCCTCAGGTCGCCGGCGTCGTCGCCGCGGTCGAAGCCGCCACCGGTGCAGGCGAGCCCCCCACCGCCACTACGCCTTCGGCGGCAGCACCTCAAACCCCCTGACTTCCTCCGGATCCTTGTAGAAGCGCTTCGTCGGGTCGATGAACAGCCACATCAGCGCCGCCCCGCAGAACGCGGCCGCGTACACGAGGAACAGCGGCCCCCACCCGAACGTTCCGAACACCCACGCACCGATCCGCGGCTGGATGAAGTGACTGAGGTTCCCGATCGAGTTGATGAACCCCGTGGCCATCCCGGCGTGGCGCCCGCCGATGTCCACGATGCTCGCCCAGTTCGCCCCCTGTCCGAGGTCGAAGGTGAACGCCGTCACGCAGAGAAGCGCCGTCGCCTGCGCGGGCGTTTCCACCCACCGGATTGCCACCATGCAGAACGCCGCGGTCAGGTAGCCGCACACCGGGATGATCGCCCGCGCCAACCGCTTGCTCGCCATCCGCTTGACCAGCGCGTCCGACCCGATCCCGCCCACGAGGCACGCCAGCCCGCTGAACAGGAGCGGCATCGCCGACTCCCACTCCGACCGCGAGTACGCCAGCCCGTGCACTTGCTTGTGGTATTCGGGCATCCAACTCATGAAGAACGAGAACCCGAAACTCGCGCACAGGTAGAGCACCGCGATCGCCCACAGCGATGGCGACTTGAAGATCTGAAGTAACGCCGCCCCGGAGTGATGCGCCGTCGCCTGTGTCGCGCCGGTCTGCTGCCCCTGGCTCGTCCGGATCTGGGTGAGCTCCGCCGCGTTCACCTTCGGGTGCCGTGCCGGGTCGTCGCGGAAGAAGCGCCAGAAGAACACGACCCATACGACGCCGAAGAGTCCCGACACGAAAAACCCCAGCCGCCAGCCGGCGACGTCGCCCATGCCGATTGCCGCCAGCGCCGACCGGATCGGCCCCCAGTCGAAGAATCGCAGGATCGCCCCGAAGATCAGCGGCGCGAACGCCGCCCCCCACCGCGCCGTCAGCCACAGAAGCCCGCCCGCCCGCGCCCGCGCCCGCGGGCTCAGCCAGGTCGACTGCACCCGCGCCATGCTCGGGTAGGCCCCCGCCTCCCCCATGCCGAACAGGAAGCGGTATAGGAACAACGTCCACATCCCGGTCGCCATGCCGGTCATCGCCGTGAAGATCGACCACGCGATGACGATCCGCGTCAGCGCCCGTCGCCCGCCGTACCGGTCGCACAGCCACCCGCCGGGGATCTCGAACAGCGCGTACGCCAGCCAGAACGACCCCAGCGCCCATCCCAGGTCTTCTTTCGACAGTTTGAACGCCGTGCCGATCGCGTCGGCCGCCCGGGTGATGCACTGGCGGTCGTAGTACGTCAGGAACGACAGCACGCACAGGAAGGCCATCACCTTCCAGCGAACGCGCGTCGGCCGATCGGTTCCCGCGGGCGGTGTCGGATGTGTCATGCGGCGCGTCACACGTTACGGGCGCGCGCGCGACTCCACAAGATCATCGTCCTGCAACGACAGACCCGCATCAGTACCCCGCCGCGCGCCCCACCCCGCGCTTCTTCGGGCCCAGCCTCTCCTTCACCTTCCCCAAGTCGTCCAGGTACGCGACCAGTTTGTCCGCCGTCGGCGTGCCGGGGTGCGCCCGCACGATCTGGTCGACGTAGTCCACGGCGTCCCACTTCTCGACCCGCTCGTCGCGCGACACGGCCGCGCTCAGCGCCGCGTACATCGCACGGGCGGACAGCTCCGCCCTGACCTCCTTGCGGAGCTCGAGCTTCTTCATCGGGTCGGCCACGGTGCGCGACAGGTCCGAGTTCGGGAAGCACGCGGCGATCCGCGCGTACAGGTCGTACGCCGCCAGCGCGTCCGTCGCCGCCAGCCGGTCGGCCTCGGCCTTCCACACGTCGCACTCGGCCCGCACCATGAGCTGGAACTGCCGGGCCGAATCGACCGTCTTGCGGTCCGGCCCGTAGGTCAGCGCCGCCACCGCCTTCATCGCCCGGTCGTACTCGCCCACCTCCAGCAGGTCCATCGCCGGCGCCAGCTTGGGCTCGAACGCCTGCCGGTCGCGGAACCGCGCGTGCGACTTTTCCAGGGCCTTGGTGATCGACTCCTCGGTCATCTCCGCGTGCGCGAGTTTGCCCGCCCCGTCGATGATCACCACGGCCCACGTCTTGTTCGCGCTCAGCCCCGCCCGGTAGCGGTTGTGCATCACGCCCAGCGTGTCGGCGAACACCGGCATCGCGAGCCCGAGCTCCGCCGCCACGAACCGCGCCGTCGACAGGGTCTCCGCGTGCACCCCGAAGAACACGACCGGCTTGCCCGCGAACCGCCGCACCAGCGCGTTGCGCTGCGGCACCGTCACCTGCATGCGCGGGTCGCGCGGGTCGTAGAAGAAGAGCACGATCGTCTTCCCCCGGCACTCGTTGAGCTTGTACGTCCCGCCGTCGGTGAACAGGCCCGGCGGGAACTCGCTGAGCGTGAACGCCGGCTCACCTCCCGCGGGCTGAGACGTCGGCACGGTCGAAGGTGCCGCCACGACCGGCCGCTTCGGTTTGGCCGAGTCCAGGGACGGCATTTCCGCCACCGGCTTCGGGGTCGGCAACGGTTTGAACTCGAGCGGCTTCGACTCGGGATCCCCCGGCTTTGCCTCCTCCGGCTTTGCGTCTGTCGGGGACGCGTCGGCCGGCTTGATTTCCGGAGTCACCGTTGAAACGTGCCTGGCCTCTTCGGCAGGTGTCGGAGCGACTACCTCCGGCGCGGGCGCGACCGGCTCTTTCGGCTTCTCTTCCGCCGGCTTGGTCGTCGCATGGACGGGCAGGTTCTTCGGCTGCGTGCCGCCCAGTTTGAACATTTGTGCCCCCGCCGACGCCGAGAGCGTGGCGGAAACGATCATCGCGGCCAGGGCCGGAACGGTAGTCAGGTGTCGCGTCATGTGTCCCCCTGAGTATTACTAACGCCCGCGCCCGCGGTCCGGCTGTATGCGAGATACCGCACCCGGCCGGGGGCGATTCTATGGGACAATCACGAGTGATCGGACGTGGCCACCACCCGATCGCGACTTTGGGTAGGAGTTGCCGCGCGTGCCGATGGCGCGCTCTGTAACGGCCTTACCTCCGAACCCTCCCCGTCGGCACCGTAGATTGCCCTCGCCCGAACTCCGAATTCTGTTGCGTATAACCAGCGCCGGCCGGTATCGTCCGCACAGACCTAAGGGGTCACGTCTCGGGGTGGAGGAGAATCTGATGCGGTTCACGAGCGCGGCTGCGGTGGCGATCGGGATCGGGCTCGGCGCTTCGCCGGCGCTGGCGGCGGTCGTCACGTTCAACGTGAACATGACCGGCCAGAAGGAGGTGACGGCGGGCGGCACGCCCAACCAGGGCGATCTGAACGGCTCGGCGATCGGTACCGCGACCCTCAACAGCGACACTAATACCATCTCGTGGAATCTGGTCCTGTCGGGCCTGGCCACCCCGCCAGTGACCGACTTCCACATCCACACCGGCGGCCCCGCAACCACCGGCGGTGTGCTCATTCCCCTCGGCATCCCCGGCGGCAGCACACTCACTCAGACGAGTTTCATCGGCTCTGTCACGGTCACCGGCGGGGACATCACCGACCTGCAGAACGTGATCGCGAACACCGCCGGCTTCTACTTCAACATCCACAACAACGAATTCTCCGGCGGCGCCGTCCGCGACCAGGTGCCCGAGCCGGGAACGCTCGGCATGCTGGCCGGAGCGGGACTGCTCGCCCTGACGCGTCGCCGGCCCCGGTCCGCGTGACGGTACTCCGTGGTGCGACAGATCTCGTATGCTGGCCGACGCGCTCCCCTACGGGCTCGCCTCAGGCTCGCCCTCCGGGTCGCGGCTAAACTGACGCGCTGCCTAGGGTGCGCGACCGCACCCCCTACTCGTTCGCCCCCGCCGTCGCCGCCGCGTGGGCGTCCAGTTCCGTCTTGCTCTTCCGGTGCCCCTTGCTCAGTAGCGACACGACCACCAGCACGATGAACGACAGCGGGATCGTGACAATGCCCGGCTGGTTGAACGGCGCCAGCGCCTTGGCCCCCGCCTCTTTCGCGGTGAACCCGTAGAGGTTCTGGTACGCGTCCGTGCTCAGCAGGATCCACCCGAGGGACGTGACCAGTCCGACCACGATCGACCACGTGATCCCCTGCCGGGTCGTCCCGCGCCAGAAGAGCAGCATCACGATCGCCGGCAGGTTAGCGCTGGCCGCGATGTTGAACGCCCACCCGACCAGGAACGTCACGTTGAACCCCTTGAACGCGATGCCGAGCAGGATCGCGATCGCCCCGACGACGACCGACGCGATCTTCCCCGCCCTCACCTTCCCGTGGTCGTCGAGTTGCACCTTGAACACGTTGGTCATCAAGTCGTGCGCCACGGCGCCGCTGGCGGCCAGGATGAGGCCCGACACGGTCCCGAGCACGGTCGTGAACGCGATCGCGCTGATGACCGCGAACAATACCTCGTTGAAGCTCTTGGCGAGCAGCGGGGCGGCCATGTTCGAGTCGGTCGGGTCGAGCTGGCCGGACGTCATCGCGCCCAAGCCGAGGAACAGCGTGAGCACGTAGAAGAACCCGATCGACGCGATGCCGACCACGGTCGACTTCCGCGCCGCCGCCGCGTCCTTGACCGTGTAGTACCGGATCAGGATGTGGGGCAGCGCCGCCGTCCCGCAGAACAGCGCGAGCATCAGCGACAGGAAGTTTAGCTTGCCCAGGAAGCCCTCCTGCCGCACCGACGCGAACGTGGGCGACGCGCCGGGGGTGAGGAGCTCGGCCCCGGGCCGCGGCTTGGGCGCGTACGTCGTCGTCGTTCCGTCCGCGCTCACCGACTTGCCGTAGGTCTCGACCGTCGACCCTTGCAGCGTCCGCAGATACTCGATCGGCCCCAGCGGGCCCGTCTCGGTCCGCGGCTTGCCGTCCGGGCCAGCTGGCAGGGCGAGCACGCGCCCGACCGGTTTCAAATCGTTCTCGAACGACTGCGGCTTCCCGTTGATCAGCGTCTGCCCGTCCTTCTTTACCACCGCCTGCGGCTCCGACGGCGGCTGCACCTTCAGCCCCCGCGCCAGGATCATCCCCACCAGGATCGCGCAAAAGATCACCAGCAGCGACCCCTTGATGAACTGCACCCACGTGGTCGACACCATCCCCGCCGTCACCACGATCATCACGACCACCACGCCCACGATGATCACGCCCGCGTAGTGCGGCAGCCCGAGCAGCGGCGTGATCAGCGCCCCCGCCCCGACCATCTGCGGGATCAGGTAGAACAGCGACACGATCAGCGTCGAGATCGCCGCCGCCAGCTTGATCCCCCGCGAGTGGAACTGCGCGTCCAGCGCGTCGGCGAACGTGTACTTGCCCAGCCGCTTGATCGGCTCGGCGATCACGAACAGCGCGACGATCCACCCCGCCAGATATCCGATCGAGTACAGGAACCCGTCGTACCCGAAGAACGCGATCATCCCGCAGATGCCCAGGAAGCTCGCCGCCGACAGGTAATCACCGGCGAACGCGATCCCGTTTACGAACCACCCGACCTGGCCGTGGGCCGCGAAATACCCCTTGGCGCTCTGGGCCTTGCGCCCGAGCCAGAAGCTCAGGGCGAGCACCGACCCGACGAACACGCAGAAGATGATCAGCGACAGCGATGACGCGGGATAAAGCATGGAATGATCAGTGGAGTGCGAACGATGACGTGAGAATCACACGGATCCCCCTGCCGGGCGCCCGCCCGCCGCTCGCGGCTTAGCGACGACCGCGCCGACCCCTTCAGTCGGGCTTCGCGAACATCATGTAGATGAGTGACAGGACCAGCGCCGCCACGATCAGCCCCATCCCGTAAGCGATCGCCAGGTTCACCCCGCCCGGCGCGCTGGTGCCGAACAAGTCGTACTTGAATGCCGCGATCCCCATGAACCCCAAATAAAGCAGCAGGTAGACGCCGAACAGCGTCAACCCGAGCTTCACGTTGGGCGACACGTGCCGATCGTCGTGGTCGTGGTGTTGCTGGGCCATAGCGGCCGGCAAACGTAAATGAAAACGCCCCCTAAAGATAGGGGGTGGGACGCTGACGACAGGGGTCGACCCCCTCTCCCGGCGGCGCTAATTCACGTAGCACGCGAAGGTACGTATTCGCCGCGGGAAGAGGGCCGGGGTGTGGGGCGTGCACCAAGTGCGCAGCATTGCAGACCTCACGCGGTCCAGCGCAATTCGACGTCGGCCCCTCACCCTACCTCTCCCCGCCGCGAACACACGACGCCGCGAGCAATCGCCCTCGGCGCGGCTGGGAGAGGGGTTGCTACTTCAAATTCACCGTCCCCACCTCAACCCAATCCTTCGAATCCTTGAGTCGAAGCGTCAGCGGCTTCCGCACCTCGTCCGGCCGACCGAAGTTCGTGATCACGGTCGCCTGCACCGTCGTCGGGCCGACCAACTTCTGGTCCCGGTTCCCGTAAAAGTGCACCTTGATCTTGTACTCGCCCGGCATCAACTTCTTCAGGCAGTACTCTTCGGGCCCGTACCCTTGCGTGAAGTCGCGCGACACCAGTCCGCCGATCGTCGTCCGGTTGTGCGAGTAGTTGCACTCCTCGCCGCTGGGCTCGACCACGTGCAGGTCGATGTCCGTGTTGTCGGTATCCCAGGTCAGGACAATCCGCAGGTCCGTGTCCAGCAGGTGCACCAGCCGGTTGTCGAACGGGTGGCTGACCGGCTGACCGCCGTTGATCGTCGCCGATTTGGTGATGATCCGGTTCGCCTCCATCAGCGCGATCACCTCGATCTCGTCGAAGCGCTGCCACTGCTGCATGACGACCTTGTGGAGCAGTTCAAGCGCGCGGGTGTAATCCGCCGTCGGGTGCGGCCGGCCATCCATCACCCAGATCGCCCGCCCGGTCACCGGCGCCTCGCCCGCCCGGTCCGCGTGCGCCAGCGCCAGGTCGCGCCAGCTCTGCGGCTCCTCCGGCCGGAGCTTGGTCACCTGCTCGAACAAGTCGATCGCCAAATTGATCTCGCCCATCTGCTGGAGCTTGTGGGCCGCGATCCGCATCAGCCGGCCGTCGTCCAGGCCGAGCTCTGGGATGTTCGTCAGCACCCGCACGGCCAGCTCGCGCTGGTCGTACTTGGCGAAGAACTCCGCGCAATCCAGGAAGAACGCCGGCGTCGATTTGAGCGTCTTCGCTTGATCGGAATAGATCGCGTACCGGTCCTCCGGCTTGGCGGCCGCCAGCGCCTTAAGGTACGGGGCGTCGGGCGACCATTCCTTGATCGTGATCGTCGCGCCCGCCGCGCCCTTGGTCGCGTCGTCCTTGCCGTCCTTCAGGCTCACCCGCGTCCCGCGCACCGCCAGCGTGCGGCCTTCCGAGCGGAGGGTCGCTTCGTGCTCCACGGAGCCGTCGCGTGCCGCCGCCCCACGCCCGCGCCGATCTTCCGCGCCATCCGCGCGCGAATCGGATTGGGCGAACCGCTCCCGGGGAGCCTGTTCCGCCGCCGCGGCATTGCCCGCCGGCGCCGCCCCCTGCCCCTGCTGATTTGCCGGCATGGGCCGATCCGGGCTCGGGCGCGCCGTTGTGGGCGGAGACGCGGGCGCCGCATCGGCGATTGCGGGCGCGGCCGCCGCCGGAGCACCGCTCAACGCCGACGCCGGCCCACGACCACCGCCACCGCCCGCTGCCATCGCCGCCGCTTTCGCCGCCACCGGCGGGACGAACTTGAACCCGTCCGGATACTTGAACTCCTTCCCCCACCAATCCTGCCGCGCCTTCCACATCGCCAGCACGCGGGTGATCTTCGACTCCGTCTCCTTCGCCGTCGCCTCCCGCCGCTGCTCGATCCGCTTCATGAACTCCGCGTACATCGCCGGCTGACTCTTCGGCGGGACGATCTGGTGCTCCACGTATTGTTCCACCCGCTCGAGCACGATCATCGATGTGAATGCCGTCACCAGGTTGAATTCTTTGCCCAGCCGCGTGATCTCGCGCTGGTGCTTGTCCTCTTCCAGTCCTAGTTCTGCCAATCGCGCCTGCGCCCAATACCGCGGAATCAACCCCGTCTCGGTCGCCCCGTCCTGCTTCAGCTCGATCACTTCGCGGTGCGTCACCTGCGCCCCGACGCCATAGTTCAGCGTGATCTTCGCCGTCGGCGTAAGCAGTCGACCGGTCACCGTGATGCGCCCGTCCACCGGCGTCGCCACGCTCGGGTACACGTCGGCCACCTGTCCCTTGTCGTAATCGACCGACAGCAGCGCGAACGGCGCCTGTGTGATTGCCGCCAGCGCCTGCGCATCGCTTACCCGCTGCAAATTCACGTACGCCCCACCCGACTTCCCTGCCAAATGCCGCAGCCCCGCATGGTGCGAGCGCGGGTCCACCGCGATCGGGTACACCGGCGCATCGATCACCCGCGGCAGGTCACCGCCCAAGTTCGCCAGGCCGTCCGTAAAGAGAAGCCAATACGCAATCCCCGGCAGCGTCTCGTCCCGCGCACCGTGATTCGTCTCCTTCTCGATCGCCAGCGCCGCCAGCGAGGTGCCACCGTCGTAGATCGTCGCACCCAAATGCCGCAGGATCTCCTTCGCGTCCCCACCCTTCACCCAGAACTGCTTGGCCCCCTCGGGCCGGTCCCGGAACACGACCACGTCCACGATCACGTCGCCGATCGACTTCACGTGCTGCTCGATCAAACCGAGCTCCCGCTTGTGATCGACATCGCCACGCGACATCGAAGCGTCCCACGCGATCGCGATCCGCGCGGGCTTGGCCGCCTGCGCTCGTTGCGGCGCCTCTTTGAAATCATCGGTCACGGCGAAGTAGTGATCGGTCTTGAGGAATTGGTCGGCCGTCTTCGGGTCGAGGTTTTCGACCGAGACCGCGTGCCGCGTCTTCTTCTCTACCGCGACGAGCCGGCGGTTCGCGTCCGGCAGAGCCACTTCCAGCGTCGTCTTGAGCGCCACGTTCTCGAACGTCTGCTCGGCGACGAACCCCGCCTGTTCCTTCTTGAACGCCAGCCCCTCCATCCCCTTGGGCGCCATCGGCTCGACCGCCGACTGCAACACCTCCACCCGCACCGACGCCTGCGCGACCGCCTGCTCCCAGTTCAGCGGGAGCACATAGCTGAGGCTCCCGGCCTTCGTCGCCACCAGGTCCGACACGTACTGCACGCGGATCGTCCGCGTCCCCTTGGCCGGGATCGGGTACACGCGCGTGCGGAAGTTGTTCCCCTTCACCTTCTCAACGATGCCCGGGTCGATCCCCTTGCGCACCTCGGTCTCGAACACGACCCGCGCCTTCTCCTTCTCGATCGTCACTGCGTCGACCAGCGACCCGTTCACGTCCAGCGCGTACGCGCACACGGCCGCGTTCTCCGGCAGCGGGAAGACGAGTTCGCCCTCCAGCACCCGATCCGCGTCGTTGCGGAACGTCAGCGTCATCGTCGTCTGCGCGAGTTGCCCCGCGATCTGCACCGCGACGTCCGCCTTCGCCAGCGCGACCGGGTGCTTCTTCTCCCCCTCGCTCACCAGCAACTGCGGCGACTGCCCCCAAGCCGCCTGCGACACCAGAAACGACGCCAGCACCCCGACGAGAATTGCGCGCATGACCGCTCCTTCGTTGGTCAACCTTGTCGGTTCGACGCTCGGACAGCGGAATGGTTTCAGAAACCCGTCACCGAAAGCTCGAAGGACGAAACTCGAAGCTCGGATCAATGACGAATCCCGAAAGTCGAATGACGAAAAACGCGTCGCGCGCCGGCGGCGGTTTCGTCATTCGCCCTTCGTCATTCGAGTTTGATTCGAATTTCGAGTTTCGACCTTCGTCATTGTCCTCCCCTACTTCGGCACCCCCATCAACCCCATCACCGCCCCCGCCGGGTCCTGAATCACGCAGAACGCGTCGCCGAGCCACTTGAGCACCCGCCCGCCCCGCGCCTCGGCCGCCGCCGCGCTCGCCTTCGCGTCCGCCACCCAAACGTATACGACCCACTGCGCCGGCAGATCCGCGTTCTCCGCGCGCGCATGACAGACGCCCGCGACCACCATTTTCGTCTCCCCTACGAGCATGTTGAAATCCGAGTACCCCTCCATCTCCTGCTCGGACGAGTCCCACCCGATGACCGCCCGGTAGAAGTCGCGGATCGGGCTCGCCTCCGCGACGGTCAGGTCGAGCCACCCGATCGTCCCGACTTTCGGTTTCAATTCGTCCATGAGCATTTCCCAAAACAAGCCGGGGCAGAGCACGAGTTGCGCCAGCAACTCGTGCGCCGCCCCGGATGGCGCGGATTCCCAAACTAACCTTACTTCAACACCCGATCCACCACCGCCTGTACGCGCGCCACCAGTTCTTCCGCCCCCGCGCGGTCCGGCCCTTCGGCGATGATCCGCATGATCGGCTCCGTATTGCTCGGCCGCGCGTGCACCCACGCCCGCTCCTTCGCCCAGTCGATCCGGATCCCGTCCTGCGTGTCGACCTTCTCCGAGCCGAACTCCGTCTTCAGCGCCTCGACGGCGCGGTCCGCGTCCTCGCGACGGCACTCGAACTTCGTCTTGACGATCTCGTAACGCGGGATCTCCGAGACGAGTTGCGCGACGCTCTTTCCCGTCGAGGCCATCAGTTGCAGCACGTACGCCATGCCGACCAGCGAGTCGCGCCCCGGCACGATCCGCGTGTCGATGATCCCGCCGTTGCCTTCGCCCCCGATGACCGCGCCTTCTTTCAGCATCGCCTGGACGACGTTCGCCTCGCCGACCGACGTTCGCAACACCCGCCCGCCATGCTTGGCCGCCAGGTCGTCGATCATCCGGCTGGTCGACAGGTTCGCCGCCACCGCCCCGGGCTTCTTCGACAGGATCAACATCGCACACAGCGCGAGCGAATATTCCTCGCCGATGTACTTCCCGTTCTCGTCGACGATCGCCAGCCGGTCCGCGTCGGGGTCCTGCGCGAAGCCGACCTGTGCCTTCTGCCGGCGCACCTCGTCCGCGAGCCCGGTCAGGTTCTTCTCCGTCGGCTCGGGCTCGTGGGCGAACTGCCCGTCCGGCGTGCCGTTCAGATGCACGACCTGGCACCCCAGCTTGCTCAGCAGCGTCGCCGTCGCCACGCACCCCGCACCGTTCACGCTGTCGAGCACCACCTTGAACCGCTTGCTCGAGATGCCCAGCACGTCCACGTAGTCCAGCACCCGCTTGACGTGCAGGGCGTGCGTCTCGCTGTTCCGCTTCGGCTGCACGAGCTTGTCGACCCGCACGTACTCCGTCGCCTGCGCGTCGAACAGTTCTTTGATCTTCGCCGCCGCCTCGGGCGGGAGCGCCACGGCGTCCGAGTTCAGCAGCTTGAGCCCGTTCCACTGGATCGGGTTGTGGGATGCGGTCGCGATCATGCCCGCGTCGGCCCCGAGGTGCTTGACCATCATCGCCACGCCCGGCGTGGTGACGATGTCCAGGTCGATGACCTCGATCCCGCTCGCCGTCAGCGCCGCCGCGGCCGCGTCGCGCACCCACGGCCCGCTCGGTCGGGAATCGCGCCCGAACACCAGCCGGTGGTGCGTGCCGTTGACGGGTTTCGCGCTCTGCTTGAGCCACACCGCGAACGCCGCCGCCATCCGCGTCACCACGGGCGGGGTCAGGGTCCCGCCGACCGTCCCCCGCATGCCCGACACGCCGATCATCAACGCTTCCATGGGTTCCTTCCGCTTCAGAGTCATCGCCGACGAACGTGCATCACTAAAGTGAGCACGCCGGTGGCTTATCGGACGAGATTCGCGCCCGGGTTCCGACCGATACCCCCTATATCGTCCCGCGTCCGTGCCCGCGCCATTATGAGTTTGCCCACCCCGCGGGCAACCCATATCATCGTCTATCCCATGCCCGCCCTGCCCCCCATCCGGTGCCGCTGTACGCGTTGACGCGCCTGTCGTGTCCGCGTGACCCACGGAGCAAGCTCCGTGGGCTTTCGTCTAGTTTTCCCTCTCTGCCCCCCCCTGCCATGTCCAAGCACCTCCTCAACCAGCGCCTGCCCCAGGTCGTCGAGCACCTCGTCCGGTCGATCACGTCCCAGCCGACGATGCGCCACCTCGACCGCGTGCTCCTGCCCAGCCGCGACGCGGTCATCCGCGCCGTCGACCTCCTCCGCCAGCTCGTCTTCCCCGGCTACTTCGGCCGGCACGACCTGACGACCGAGAACATCCCCTACCGCGTCGGCGAGCTCGTCATCGAGCTCCACGAGATCCTCTACGACCAGGTCCGCTGCTGCCTGCGGTACCGCGAGGGCATCACGGGCGACGACAACGGTGCGACCGCCGCGCGCGCGAACGGCAACGGCCACTCTCAGGACTCAGCACTTAGCACTCAGCACTCGGGTGCGCCGCAGATCGCCTGCACCCCCGCCACCTGCGACAACGAGGCCGTCCGGGTCGTCGCGACGTTCATCGACCGCATCCCCGACGTCCGCCGGATGCTCGCCGCCGACGTCCAGGTGGCGTTCGATAGCGACCCGGCCGCCAAATCGACCGACGAGACGATCTTCTGCTACCCCGGCCTCTTCGCGATCTTCGTCCAGCGGCTGGCCCACGAGCTGCACGCGCTCGACGTCCCATTGCTCCCTCGGATGATGACCGAGTACGCCCACTCGCGCACCGGGATCGACATCCACCCCGGGGCCAAGCTCGGCGAGTCGTTCTTCATCGACCACGGCACGGGCGTCGTCATCGGCGAGACGACCACGATCGGCCGAAACGTGAAGGTCTACCAGGGCGTGACGCTCGGCGCCCTGGCGCCCGCGTACGGCCAGGCCCTGCGCGGGCAAAAGCGCCACCCGACGATCGAGGACGGCGTAACGATCTATGCCGGGGCCACCATCCTCGGCGGCGAGACGACGATCGGCACCGGCTGCGTCATCGGCGGCAACGTGTTCATCACGTCGAGCGTCCCCCCGCACAACCAGGTCGTCGGCGAACCGCCCAAGCTCAAGTTCCGCGAGCGCCGCCCGCGCGGGCAGCGGGATACGGTGGATTTTCAGATCTGAAGCGATCGTGAGCCGACGTTGCACGGACCTTCCACGCCGGGGCAGAGCGCACGGGCTTTGCCCGAAGCGCCGCTCCCGATCCGTTCGATCGGGATGAAGCGTTGGCGTTCGACGGTGAACCATTTCAATCTCAGCGCGACTACAATCATCCCCCCCGGACGCGCTGGGCAAGCCCAGCGGCTAAAAGGGGATGCGGTTGCCGCGCTAACGCGCGTGATCGCACCGTGTCTATCATGCCTGCAAGGACGCCCATGAAACCGACTCCCCTGCTCATTGCGATCGCGCTCCTCGTCGCCGCCCCGACCGACGCCGCCCCGCTCGCGCCGGATGCCGACCTCGACGCCGTCCTCGACGCCCTCCACAAGCGTGGCGAGGGCCTCAAGGACTTCTCCGCCGACGTGAAACTCACCACCAGCAGCGACCAGGACGGCTCGGGCGCGACACAGGCCGGCAAGGTCGTCTACCAGAACCGCGAGAACGCCGCGGCCCGCGTCCGCGTGTCGTTCGCGACCTCGACCACGATCAACGACGCTGGCAAGGCCGGCGCCACGGTTAAGCGTCCCCTCGACTACATGCTCCAGGACGGCTGGCTCACCGACCGGGACTACACCAAGAAGCTGGAGGTCCGCCGGCAGGTCCTCCGCCCTGGCCAGCGGATGAACCTCCTCAAACTCGGCGAGGGCCCGTTCCCGCTGCCGATCGGCCAGCCCAAGGAGGAGGTCAAGAAGCAGTTCGACGTGACCAAGCCCGCCGCGTCCGCGGACGACCCGAAGAACACGATCCGCCTCGTGCTGACCCCGAAGGCCGGCACGCAGTTCGCCAAGCGGATCAAGACGCTCGACGTCTGGGTCGACCGCGACTCGCACTTCCCGACGCGCATCGACGCCGCCGAGAAGAGCCAGTCGACCCGCTCGACGGAGCTGACGAACCTGAAGGTCAACGCGGGCGTCGCCGACGCCAGTTTCGAACTCCCCGACATCGCCAAGGAAGGTTGGAACCGGCGGGAAGAGCCGTTCGAGTGAATAAACGCTCGGAGGGACGTCGCAATAGCGCGAAGGGGCATTCAAGGACCGAGGTTCGGGGTGGCGCGATGATCGGGCGCGTCAGCAACGCGTTGCGTTGCAGCTACCGTGAGACTCTCGCGCGCTCCTTCCTGTTTGCGGCCCCGATCCCGTCACCAAACCATCACCCGCGCGCAAAACAACACCGGCAGGCGCTCGCGCGCCTGCCGGTGTTTACCCACGCAAAACGAACCCATCCGTCCGTCCGCGTAAATCAGTTCACGTACGCGATCTCGTTGCTGAACAGCAGGGCCTGCGTGTACTGTTCCCACACGCTCAACGGCTTGCGGGTCACCATCTCGCCGTCGTTCTTGATCCCGGCCTTGGCGTTCCGCTTACCGGCCGACATGACGTCGTCCTTCTTCGCGATCGCCCGCTTCTTCGCGATCTCGCGGCCCGCGACCTCGGCCTTGCTCCCGGTCGCCGACGCCAGCGGGTCGACGCCTTTCGCCTTGTCGGTCGTCACCTTCGCGTTGTAGAAGTCGGCCGCCATCTTCACCTCTTCGGGCCGCGGGGCGCGCTGGAAGATGACCTGGTAGATCGCCCGCACCTTGGCGTAGTCGTCCTTCGCGTTGACGAACTCGGGCCGGCTGACCACCTTGCGGGCCACGTCCGCCGACATCGCGCTGTTCATGAAGAACAGCGCCTGCTGCGGGACGATCGTGCTCGTCCGCTTCGTGTTGGTCATGTCCGGGTCGGAGAAGTCGAACTGCTCCATCAATTCCGGCACGCTGCCCCGGTCGATGTACCCGTAGACGCTCCGGCGGTTGGAGTACGGCTCGTCCGTCAGGTTCACGGGCTTTCCGCCGACCGTCAGGTCGATCTTGCCGGTGAACTGGAGCATCGTGTCGCGGACGGCCTCAAAGTCGAGCCGGCGCAGGTTCGCCCGCCAGAGCAGGCGATTGTCCGGGTCCGAGACGGCGTACGCGGCGTTCGTGTCGCTGCTCTGCTGGTACGCGCTGCTCAGCATGATCAGCTTGTGCATCTTCTTGAACGACCAGCCGTCGGTCATGAATCGCGTGGCGAGGTAGTCGACCAGTTCCGCGTGGCTCGGGGCCTCCGACTGCACGCCGATGTCGTCGACCGTGCGGACGAACCCTTCGCCGATGTGCCGCATCCAGATGCGGTTGACGGCGACGCGGGCGGTCAGCGGGTTGTCCTTCGAGGCGATCGCCTGGGCCAGCTCGAGCCGCCCGGCGCCCTGCTTGAACGGCTTGCGGTCCTTGCCCGCGACGATCGACAGGAACTGCCGGGGAACGATCGGCCCGCGGTTCTGGGCCTCGCCGCGGATGAAGATCGGCGAGTTCTTGACCACGCCGTCCTGCACGACCATCGCCCGCGCCGGGGAGCCCGGGTTGGTCAGTTCCAGCTCGTTGATGTTGTTGAACAGGAACGTCTGGTACAGCCGGTTGTTCTGCTGCGGGAGGGTGGCGACGACCTCCTTGAGCCGCTCGGTGTCGAGCTCGTGGGCCGGGTGGATCCGGGCCGGGATGTTAAGCAGCTCGACGAGCGCCTCGTCATACCCGGTGATCTTCACGTCCTCGGTCGTGGCGTCCTTGTTCGCGCGCCAGTAGGCCTGGGCCTTGTCTTCGAGGCCGGCGAACAACTTGCCGTAGAGCTCGAACACGTCGTTCATCGACTTGAGGTCGCCCGGCTTCACGTCCTTGAACGCGGCGACCACCATCGGGTTGATTGGGCGGCGCTGCATCTTGCCCGACTTGATCTCGCCCAGCACGTCGCCGGCCTTGGCGGCGAAGTCGTCCTTGGGCAGCTGGCTGAACTTTACGAGCGGGGCCCAGACGCCGTCGCTGTACCGCCCGCCGATGCGGATGTACTGCTGCAGGTCGCGCTCGAGCTTGTGCTCCTGGATGACCTTGACGCGCTCGTTGATCGCGGCGGCGTCGGTCGCCTTGCGGCCGTACATGTTCGACAGCAGGTACCACTGGGCCTTCTTGCGGAACTCGTGGCCCTGCGAGCGCACGACCTCGAAGTACATCTCCTTGTTCTTCGCCTCGAGCATGGCGAGCTTCTTGAGGTACTCGTCGTACTCCTTGCCCTTGGGGGCTTCGCCGATCAGCGGCTTCTCGGTCGGCTCGACGAGGCTCGCGAACACGCCGTGCAGCGAGTAGTAGTCGGCGGTCGGTACCGGGTCGAACTTGTGGTCGTGGCACCGCGCGCAGGCGACGGTCAGGGCCATCGTCGACTTGGTCAGCGAGTCGATCCGCTCGTCGATCGTGTCGTTCGCGTTGGCGAACCGCTTGCCGACCGTGATGAACCCGAGGGCCGCGAGCGTCTCGGGCTTTTCCTTGGCGGTCGGGAGCTGATCGGCGGCGATCTGCTCCTTCAGGAACTGGTCGTACGGCTTGTCGTCGTTGAAGGACTTGATCACGTAATCGCGGTAGGTCCAGGCGTGCGAGTAGCGGTAGTCGGTGCGGAGGTTGTTGTTCTCCTGGCCGGACGTGTCGGAGTACCGGGCCGAGTCGAGCCAGAATCGCCCCCAGCGCTCGCCGTAGCGCGGCGAGGCGAGCAGGCGGTCCACGACCTTCTCGAACGCGTTGGGCGAGTTGTCGTTCTTGAACGCCTGCACTTCTTCGGGCGTCGGCGGGAGGCCGGTCAGGTCGTACGTGGCCCGGCGGAGCAGGGTCTCCTTGGCGGCGGGCGGGTTCGGCTTCATCCCGTTGGCCTCGAGCTTGGCGAGGATGAAGCTGTCCACCGGCGTCTTGACCCACGCCTTGTTCTGCACGGCGGGGACTTCCGGGTTCTTGATCGGCTGGAACGCCCAGTGCGACCGGGCAGTGTCGGTCAGGCCGGTCAGCTTGGAGCCGGCGGACGAGACGCGCGGGTCGGGCGCGCCCATCTTCACCCACTCGGTCAGCGTCGCGATGTCCTTGTCGGACAGCTTGTCGCCGTCCGGGGGCATCTGCATGTCCTTGTCGGCGTACGAGATCGCCTTGATCAGGGGGCTTGCCTCGGGATGACCGGGCGCGATGATCGCGCCGTGCTTCCCGCCCTTGAGCGTGCCCTCGCGCGTGTCGAGCGTGAGGTTGCCCTTGGCCTTCTTCTCTTCGATGCTGTGGCAGCTGTAGCAGTTGGCGACGAGGATCGGGCGGACCTTGGTCTCGAAGAACGCATTCTCGGCGGGCGAGAGCTTGACCGCGCCGACCGCGACCTCGGCCCCGGGCGCCGGCACGTTCGCCGCCGCCAGCACCGTCTTCTGCTCGGTCGCGGGCGAAGCCGCAACGACGGGCGCCTTGGCCTTGGCCAGGGGCGCGTCCGCCATCGCCAGCCCGCACGCGGTCGCGGTCACCAGTCCGGCTGCCGTGTAGAGAAGCTTGTTCATCATGATGAGTGCCCGCCCCGGAAAAGTCCGTTCCCGAAGACCCCCGAATTGATCCGCACACCGCATAACCGCAGGCTTCCGCCGGCGGCTATCAAGGGTGCGTCACTTACGCGATCACGTCCCTCACCACGTTCCCGAAGTTGTCGGTCAGGCGGAAGTCGCGGCCGTTGTAGCGGTAGGTGAGCTTGGTGTGGTCGAACCCGAGGAGGGCGAGGATGGTGGCGTGCAGGTCGTGGACGTGCATGCGGTTCTCGACGGCGCGGGAGCCGAACTCGTCGGTGGCGCCGTAGACGGTGCCGCCTTTGACGCCGCCGCCGGCCATCCAGGCGCACATGGCCTTGCCGTTGTGGTCGCGGCCGGGGGTGGCGCCGTTGCCGCCGCGGTCGCGGGTGACGGTGCGGCCGAACTCGCCGCCCCACACGATCAGGGTCTCGTCGAGCAGCCCGCTCTGCTTCAGGTCCTTCAGCAGCGCCGCAATCGGGCCGTCGATCTCGCCGGCCTTCTTACGCATCGACGTCTCGATGTTCGAGTGCATGTCCCACCCGCCGTTAAACACCTGGACGAAGCGGACGCCGCGCTCGACGAGGCGGCGGGCGACGAGCATTTTGGCGCCGAACTCGCTCGTGCCGTACGACGCCCGGACGGCCTGCGGCTCCTTGGTGATGTCGAACGCGTCGGTCGCCTCGGTCTGCATGCGGAACGCCATCTCGAAGCTCTCGATGCGGGCCTCGAGCTGCTCCTCCTTGTGGAGCTTCTCGGCGTGCATCGCGTTGAGCTTGCGGGCGAGGTCGAGCTGGCGGCGCTGGTCCTCCGACTGCGTGAACGGGTTGCTGATGTTCAGCAGCACCTGGTTCAGCGGCATGCGGCTGGAGTAGTTGACGTTGACGCCCTGGAACAGGCTGGGGAGGAACGCGGCCTGGCGGTACTCGGCGCGGCCGCCGAGCGAGATGAAGCCGGGCAGGTTCTGGTTCTCGGAGCCCAGGCCGTAAACCGCCCACGAGCCGAGCGAGGGCTTGGGCAACTGGAGGGAGCCGGTGTGCATGAACTTCGACGCCGGCTCGTGGGCCGGGACGTCGGTGTAGAGCGACCGGAGGATGGCCATGTCGTCGGCGCACTCGCCGAGCTTTTCGAAGACTTCGGAGACCTCGATCCCGCTCTTGCCGCACTTCTTGAACTCGAACGGCGACGGCAGCGCCAGGCCGTTGAGCCCGGGCAGCGCCTGGTCCGCGTACTTGGCCAGCATCGGCTTGGGGTCGAACGTGTCAACGTGCGACGGCGCGCCCGAGCAGAAGATGTGGATCACGTGCTTCGCCTTGGCGGCCTTGTTCGGCGGCAGCTTGGGCGCCAGCGGGCCGGCCTTGGCGGCGATACCCTTGCCGATCGCCGGCGCCGCCTCGGCGCTGCCGCCCAGCAACTCCGACCCGAGCATGGTGCCCAGCGTCAACAGGCCCATGCCCATGCCCGACCGCGCGAGCATCTCGCGCCGCGTGAGGAACGCGTCTTCGAGGCGGGGCATGTGTTCGGCCGGGTTGTAGTTCGGGAGCCTTCGCATGGGTCGTGTCCTCAAAAGCCGCAAACCGAGAGGTGGACGGAACAAACCGTCTTCGGAAACATAGCCCCGCCCCCTATACCGGACAATAATACGCTTGGGTAATACGCCTGCCCGTGCTCTGCGTTCGCGCAAGTAGCGGGCGCTACTGGAGATGGACGATCCCGCGCTGGATGGCGGCGGTCACCGCTTCCAATCGGTCCGCCACGCCCAGTTTCTCGAATACGCGGGTCGTGTGGACTTTGACGGTGTTCTCGCTGATGCCGAGCGCGAACGCTATCTCTTTGTTACTCCGGCCCTTAACCAGCGCGTCCAGCACCTGCTTCTCACGATCGGAAAGCTCGACCCGTCCCGCCCGCTTTGCCAGGGCCTCGTCGATCTGGGCCGGGAAGTATCGGCCGCCCGCGTGGATGGCCCGGATCGCCGTCATTAACTCGGTCGGCTCGGCCGACTTGGGCAGGTAGCCCGAAGCCCCGGCCCGAACCGCCCGGTGGATGTCCTCCTCGCCCTTGTAGACGCTGAGCATGATGATCCGCGCGTCGGGAAACCGCGCCCGGATGGCCGCCGTCGCCTCCGCGCCGTTCAACTCGGGCAACTGGTAATCCATCACGACGACATCGGGGCGGTGTTTTTCATACAGCACCGGGGCCTCCGCGCCCGTCTTGGCCTCGGCGACGACCTGCATGTCGGGCTCGAGGTTCAGCGTGCTGGCGAGCCCCATACGGACGATGAAATGGTCGTCGACGATGAGGATCTTGATGGTCGCGGGCTGGGGCATCGATTCGAGTCTACCGCAGATCGGTCCTGGCGCGCGGTACCCACATGGGTGATCGCCCTTCCGAAGGCGCTCAATTCACACTCACAGGCGCGGTGTGGTGGGTCGGGACGAGCAGCGCGATCGTCGTCCCCTTGCCGGGCGCGCTGTCGATCGTCAGCGCGCCGCGGAGCTTCTCGGCGCGCTCGCGCATCCCGAACACGCCGAAGTGACCGCTGCTCATGGGAGGGAGTTGGGCCGGGTCGAACCCCCGGCCGTCGTCGGCGATCTTGAGGGAGATCGCGGCGTCGGCGTAGTCGAGTGCGACGGCAATCCGGCTCGCCTGCGCGTGCTTGAGCGCGTTGGTGACCGCCTCGAGCGCCAGCCGCAACAAGTGGTTCTCCACGTCGGCCGGCAGCGGGCGGGCGTCGCCGGTCACGTGCACGTCGATCTGCGCCGCCGCCCCGGGACGCAGGCCGGCGACGGCGTCGAGCAGTTTGGGGACCAGGCCTTCCTGGGCGTCGCGATTGTCCCGCAAGTCCCACACGGCCCGGTGCGTCTCGGCCTGGCTCCGCCGCACCATCGCGGCCGCCAGGTGCAGCGCCTCCTTGGCGCGGTCGGGCCGCGCCAGCAGCTTCTCGGTCGCGTTGAGCTGCATGGAAATGCCGAGCAAGTCCTGTTCGAGCGAGTCGTGGAGCTCGCGCGCGATGCGGACGCGCTCCTCATAGAGCGTTTCGCGCGCCAGGTGCGTGCGGATCGTCGCGGTCTGACGGGCGACGCGCAGGCGGAGCAGCGCGACCCACGCGATCGCGACCGCCGTCACCAGGGCGAGCGCGCCGCAGACGAGCAGGATTCGGCGGAACGTCCACCACGACGGGGCGTGGATCACGTCCACCGCCGCCGGTCCGCCGAGCAGCAGGTGGAACGAGAGCGGCTGCGCCGGCCCGCCGCCCACGCCACGCAAAGCGGGCGGCGCCTCGGCGCGAGCCGCGCGGTCGCCGGCGGGCATCGCCGGCGTCCCCATCGGCGATTGGCTGTGCAAACAGACGCCCGTCAGCCGCACCCAGCTCTCGGCACGGAGCGAGGGCAACCCCTCGGCGTCCACGAGCCGGGCGAGGAAGACGCGGTCGCCGGACTGGAGCACGAGCGTTGGCCCTTCCGACAGGCGCGAGACTTCGAGCACCAGCGCTTCCATGCGGACCGTGCGCGAGTCCATCGCCGGTTCGAGCGCCTGGCCCGCCGTGATCAGCGGCGGCTCGGGCAGCGGGGCCCGGCCGTCGGTGCGCCAGACGGCGTCCTCGAGCAACACCGTCGACCCGCGGCGCGACGGAAATCCGACCACGTCCAGCCGGTCGCCCGCCTTGAGCGCGCCGGGCGGCGTCTCTACCCACACGGCGCCGTCGGTCGACTCCACGTACATCCCTTTACCACCCAGCGGGAGCGTGACCACGCCTTGGACGCGCGCCCGCGCGAGTGGCGGCTGGTCGGCGTCTAGCCCGCGCAACGACGCGACGCTCGCGACCGAAAGGTCGAACGCGGGCGTCGCAGGCGCGTCGATGCGGATCTCCTTCAGCCCGGCGAAGAGCAGGCGCATGCCCGCCGCGGGCGTGCGCTCGGGCAGGGTCGAGTTGAACACGCCACGGAGCTTCACCGTCGCGCCGACCAGGTGCGTCGGGAGCGTGGCCGTCGCGGCGTGCCAGTTGAGCATGGCCGCTTCGAGGCGCTCGCCGCGCGCCGACATGAGCGTGACGACCAGCGCGTCGAGCTGACCCGCCGAAGCCAGCGCTTCGACGCGGAACGACCGGACGACGCCGGTCACCTCGACCAGTTCGCCGTGCAGTTCGGGCCCGGCAAGAAGGTCGTCGAATCGGACGGGCCTGGGCGCCGGGAGCGGCCCCTCGCCCAGCACGACGATCTTGAGCGGGTCCTTCTGCCGGGCGGTCACGTGCGGGACGAGCTTGCCCGGCGTGGTGATCCCTTCGACCTCGACGATCGACCCGGGCTTGATGACCAGCCGGAGCTCGCGGTCGCGCGCCCCGACGACACACACCCCGCCCGTCTCGTCCTGCACGAACATCACCTGCGGGTTGGGCGAGAGGTAGGTGACAACGCCCTTGATCTTCACGGGCAGGCGGAGCGCCGCCTCCTCGGCCGACAGCTCGGTCACGCCGTCGACCGTGGTGATGACCGCGTTCGGGTTGGCGCGAAGGCGCTTCTCCCGCTTGGTGAGCGGCGGCGCCGGCGCGGCGACCGCCGCGGCGCACACGAACGTGAGGGTCAGGAGGAGCAGGATCCGCATCGCTACCTTCAGATCATACCGCAGGAAACCCCACGGCGCGCGGAACCGGAAAAAGGGAGCCCAGCGACTTGTCGCGGGACGGCGTACGTGACGCGGAGTGAGTCCGCAGGCGCCTCCGCACCCCTTCATCTCGCGACGGGCGTGCTCCGTCCACTTTTCTCATACGTCGCCAGCAGCGCCCCCAGCCGATCCACCACCTCCGAGTGCTCCAGGTGAACGTTCATGGTCTCCGCCGGGTCCGCCTGCAAGTCGTACAGTTGCACCTTCGGCAGGCCCGCGACCTCTTTCGGCCCCTTCGGCGCGCTCCAACCGCCCGAGCCGGGCGCGCGAAGGAGTTTCCATCGTCCCTGCCGGATCGAGAGCGAACCGTCGATCGACGCGTGCACGATCGCCTCGCGCACCGGCCCCTTGGCCGCCCCCAGCAGGTCGGGCAGGATCGAGACCGAATCCTCGCCCGCGTCGGCCGGCAGCTTGGCCCCGACGATCTCCGCCGCCGTCGCCATCAGGTCGTTCAGGCAGATCACGTCGTCACACGTCGCCCCCGCCTTCACCTTCGCCGGCCACCGTGCGATGAACGGCACGCGGTGCCCGCCCTCGAACAAATCCGCCTTGGTCCCGCGCCGCCCTGCGCTCGGGTCGTGCCCGGCGGCCGTCAGCTTCGGGATGCCCGCCGCCGGCGAGCAGCCGTTGTCTGCAGTGAAGATGACCAGCGTGTTGTCGGCGACGCCCGCCTTGTCGATCGCCTCCATCACCTGCCCCACCGCCCAATCCGTCTCCATCACGAAATCGAGGTAGTCCGACACGCCCGACTTCCCCTTGAACGCCGCGCCCGGCAAGATCGGCGTGTGCGGCGACGCCAACGGCATGTACAGAAAAAACGGCGCTTTCCTCTCCGCGCTCTCGGCGACGTACTTCGCCGCGCGCTTCGCCAATGTGGGCAACACATCGACCGCCTCGAAGTCCGGGTGCGCCGGCCCCTCGCGGATCCACTTCTTCGTCGCCGTCGGTAGGCCCACCGTCCGGTCGTTCTCGATCCACACGTAAGGCGGCATGTCGAGCGACGCCGCGATGCCATAGAAGTGATCGAACCCGACCGCCGTCGGCCCCCGCCCGATGGGCTTCGTGTAGTCCACCCGCTCGACCGCTTTGATCGCGTCGGATTTCTCCGCCCCCGGCCAATCCATCCCCAGGTGCCACTTCCCCATCGCCGCCGTCCGGTACCCGTGCTGCTTCAGCAGCCCCGGCACCGTCAGCCGGCCCTCCTCGATCAGGGGCGGAGAAAACCCGCCCAACACCCCCTTCTTCAACCGCGTCCGCCACGGGTATCGCCCCGTGAGAATCCCGTACCGCGTGGGCGTGCAGACCGCCGACGCCGAATGCGCGTCCGTAAACCGCATCCCCTGCGCGGCCAGGCGGTCGAGGTGCGGCGTCTTCACCTGCGCCTGTGGATTCAGGCACGCCACGTCCCCCACGCCCATGTCGTCGGCGAGGATGTAGACGATGTTCGGCGGCGCGTCGGCGGCGCGCGCGGGTGTGGCGACGAACGCGAGTATGACGAGGAGAAGTTGCGGGCGGAGTGAGGGGTTCACGATCCTGCTACTGCGGGACTGCCCGGACGTTCGCGTCCCGGCCCGAATGCCACGGCCACCGCTAGCGCTTCCGCCCCTCCAGCACCCCGCAGTGAATCAGCGTCGGCGTCGGCCGCCCGGTCGTCTCCAGGCCCGCCTCGCGCATCCACCCGGCGTACTCCGCCGCCGAATACGCCCGACCCTCGCACACGGTAAACAGCGCCGCCGAGTACAGCGCGACCGGCAGCGGCCCGTCCAGCCCGTCGTTGAGAAACACGTCGTGGATCAGCAGCCGTCCACCCGGCGGGAGCGCCGCCGCGCACTTGGCGACCAGCGCCCGGCATTCGGGCACGTCCCAGTCGTGCAGCACGTTCGACAGCAGGATCACGTC
>DATHXE010000633.1:0-3897 GCA_035459845.1 Tepidisphaeraceae bacterium
CCTCAGTTTCAGAGCCGCTGAAGCGGTCCCGCCGGGATCGGGCGTTGCCCCGCCCCGTCAAATCCGTACGCTGGGCCCCGCCATGAGCGACCTGTCGATGTCCCCCGTTAGCCGCCCGTTCACCGCCACCATCACCCCGCCCGGCTCAAAGAGCCTGACCAACCGCGCGATGGTCCTGGCCGCCCTGGCGCGCGGACGGTGCACACTCCGCAACGTCCTCTTCGCCGACGACACCGAGGTCATGATCGACTGCCTGCAGCGCCTCGGCTTCACCGTCCGCGTCGACCGCGCCACCCACACCGTCACCGTCGACGGCCTGGGCGGTGAGATCCCGACCGACTCGGCCGAGCTGTACTGCGGCAACTCCGGCACCACGATCCGTTTCGTCGCCGCCATGCTCAGCGTCGGCAAGGGCCGGTTCGTCTTGGACGGCAACCCGCGCATGCGCCAGCGCCCGATCCGCGGCCTGATCGACATCCTCAAGAACCTTGGCGTCCGCGCCCATTTTCCCGTCAGCGACGGCTACCCGCCCGTCGAGATCCTCGCCGACGGCCTGCCCGGCGGGCTCCTCACCTACGGCTCCGAGCAGTCGAGCCAGTACCTCTCCGCCGTCCTCATGGCCGCCCCGTACGCCCGGCAGGAGGTCGTCGTCGACCTCGTCGGCCAGCAGACGTCCTGGCCGTACGTCGCGATGACCATGCGCTTGATGGACGTCTTCGGCCTGACCCCCGAGCTCGAGCGCGACACCGACACCGGCGAGCCCAAACAGATCGTCATCCCGCGCGGCCGATATCACGGGACCGAGTATGACGTCGAACCGGACGCGTCGAACGCGAGCTACTTCCTCGCCGTCGCCGCCGTCCACCCCGGCGCGTCCGTCACCGTCACGGGCCTCGGCAAAGACAGCCTCCAGGGCGACGTCGGGTTCGCCGACGTGCTCCACCGGATGGGCGCGGGGCTGGATTTCAAGCGAGATTCCATCACGATCACCGGCCCCCAATCGCTCGAGGGCGTCGACGTCGACCTCCTCGCCATGCCGGACATGGCCCAGACGCTCGCCGTCACCGCGCTGTTCGCCACCGGCCCCACCCACATCCGCGGCCTGCACACGCTGAAGGTGAAGGAGACCGACCGCATCGAGGCGCTGGCCACCGAGCTGCGCAAGCTCGGCGCAGAAGTCGAAGCCACCGGCGACTCGCTCACGATTACCCCGCCGCGCGAGATCCGCACCGCCGAGATCCACACCTACGACGACCACCGCATGGCCATGTCCTTCGCGATCGCCGGCACCCGCGCGCAAGGCGTGACGATCAAGGACGTCGAGTGCACGAACAAGACGTATCCGAATTACTTCGCGGACCTGGCGCGAGTGGTCGGATAATCGACGGGCGCGCGCCGGGTGCCATGCCCTCGCCCGCGCTCGAATTGCGCCGCCATGCCAACTGGCGCGAACGCGGGCGTGGGCATGCCCCAGTGGCGCTCGATTCGAACCCGCGCCTCTGGGGCATGCCTACGCGAGCCGACGACGCCGCACATCGGATCATACCGATCGCGGCTCGCGAAGGCATGGCACCCGGCGCATTCAGCGCCTCCCGCAAACTCCTCCCCTCTTCCCCTCCGTGTCTCCGTGCCTCCGTGGTGCATCCGCCGTGATTCCACGGATTTTCGTTGCACCACTAACCCCGCATGATCCAATACTGTCGTTAGTTGCGACACCGAAGGGGGCGTGAATCGCGGAGGTCTGTATGTGGGTGCCCCGACGTTCCGTGCCGCTCCTGGCGGTGCTCTGCCTGTTCGCCAGTCCGGCCTTCGCCGGCGACTCGTTCACCGACTACGACCGCCGGATCGCGCGCACGCTCTACAACTCGCTCAAGCCCAACTCGGCCGCCGACAAGGGCGCCGCCGACCCCGCCAAGCTCGACCAGCCTCCGAAAAAACAGGACAACAAGAGCCAGGCCTCGATCAACATCCCCGGCGAGAAAGACTCCTCGCTCATGAGCGGCTACTACCGCGTCGGCATCAACACGGGCCTCGGCGACGCCGCCGGCTGGACCAAGTTCGGCGTCGACCCCGCGTCCGGCGCCGAGATCCTTTACAAGCAGGTCGACAACACGACGGCCGAGAAGCACACGAACTACGGGTGCCGCCGGCAGATCGGCAACGTCACGCTGACCGTCGCCCTGCGCCGCCCGTTCAACGAGGACCCGAAGACCGCCGCCGCCGACATGCTCCGCCGATACGCCGTCCTCTACGCCAACGCCAAGGAGAACGGCCTGTTCGCCGGAGTCGTCCTCCGCGTCACCGGCGGCGACCCCAAGCCCGAGCCCGGCGACGCCGCCGCCGAACTCCTGCTCCCGGTCAACGGCGCCGCCAAGCCCACGCGCGTCGACTACGCCGCGATGGTCCTCGATTCCGACCAGAAGCCCGTCCCCAACGTCAAGCGCCTGCGCATCAAGCTCACCGGCCCGCTCGCCAAGTTCGCGGTGATCGAAGGCGGCCGCGCCAAGGAGGCGGCCGGCGGGTCGTACGAGATCCCCGAGCCCGGCCCGAGCGAGGCGTTCACGCTCGTCCTCAATTCGTCCGCCCCCGGCTTCGCCGACGCCCTCTTCGCCCACGCCGCCTCCGCCGCGGCGGGCGTGCCCGTCTCGGTGAAGGTGATCGCGGAGTTCAAGTAGCGCACCATTCGCGCACCCCCGCCGACTCCTGTGGAGTCGGATGCCCGCGGCACGCGGGCGCAGCTCGGAGACGACGAACATGATCCCCCGCACCCACCGCCGCACATTCCTCGCCGGCGCACTCGCGCTTTGGATCTCCCCCTTCGCCCGCGCCGCCGACGACCTCGACCTCGGCAACGGCCTCGAGGGCGAGACCGGCGTCCGCCCCGTCGATTGGGAGCCCGTCATCACCCGCTTCACCATCAGGCCGCGCCAAGGCGCCGACGCCGGCAACAAGGGCGGCGTCGAACCGCTCGAGGTCCGCCAGGTCAACCAACTCCCCAGCTTCCGCGCCGCCTGGCTCAGCCTCAAGCCGCTGGTCCCGATCCGCGACGGCGCCTACCCCGCCGACGCCCCCGTCGTCTCCGGCTGGGAACTGCGGAAGACCCGCACCGACACCGGCTTTGAGAACGAGGAGATCGGCGCGTTCGTCCACGCCGCCGGCCTGGAGAACGCGCCCCTCCAAACCATCCTCGCATCTCAGGACGCCCGCATCGAAGTCGGGTTCGACATCCTCATGCCCGTCGAACCGTCCCAGAAGGACACGTGGGTCAAGTCCTTCTTCCAGGTCAACCACCTCGAGCTGTCCGGCCCGTATCACGTCGCCGACTCCTGGGACGACCCGCGCGTCGCCGCCCCGAAGGACGCCAAGCCCGACAAGATCCACCTCAACGTCGCGCGGAAGGACGCGTCGTTCGGCGCCGTCTACTCCGAGGTCATCCCCGCCGGCAACCTCCCGGTCGGCGAGATCATCCCCCGCACCAAGGGCCTGAAGGAACTGCGCCTCACACTGACCGTCGGCGGCCGCTTCCCCGGCCAGTCCGAATACCAGCTCAAGACCGTCAACGCCGCCATCCGCTTCGGCGCGGTCGAGCAGGCCGTCGACGTGAAGATCCTCAGCGCCGAGCACATGAAAAAGGACCCGAAGAAAGCCAAGCCCGCCCAATGACGGCGTGCTCACCTCAGTGATGCACGTCTGCCCGCCACACCAACACTGGATCTTACGATGCGCCCCTTTCTCCCCATCGCGCTCGCACTTCTCCTTCTAACCCTTCCCGCCCCCGCCCAGCGCGGCGGCGAGATGTTCCCCGGCATGGAAGAACTCCAGGCCAGGCACGTCGCCGACGCCAAGGCGCTGTCGAAGGAGGTCTTCCCGCCGCTCGAGCGCCTGAACAAGCACGGC
>DATHXE010000634.1:0-3931 GCA_035459845.1 Tepidisphaeraceae bacterium
GAGCGGATCAGCGACGCCCGGTCCATCAACTTGGCGAGATTGTCGACGCCCTTGCCGAACTTCACGTGATCGCAGACGGTGTCGATCTGCGGGCTCGTGCAGATGAGCGACTTGGTCTCCATCCCCGGCTTGAACTCCTGCATCCGCTTCGGGTCGAACGACTCGGTCTGCGACATCGCCCCGCCCATCCAGAGCAGGATCATCGAGTCGGCGGTGCCCTTGGGGCGCGACACGACCTGGACGCCCTCCTCGGCCCAGGCTTGGGGGGCGCTGGCGGTCAGGGCCGCGAGGCTGGCGGCGGACAGGCTTTTAATGAAGTCGCGACGAGAGGGGGAGGTCATGGGCATCTTTCGTAGGGTGGGCTCTGCCCACCGTTCGCGCGTCCATTGCTTGATACGACTGCGGGGGCGATGTGTTTTCTGAATGACGCTCGGCGTAACGACGCTCGACGCGCTCCACGTCGGGTTCGCTTGAAGCTCACCCTACGGGTCGCGGCTAAACAGGTCACTTAACGGATGAGCTGAAACTCCGGCAAGTTCACCACCACCCACAACATGTCGCCCACCGACTCCGGGGTCGGCGTCGAACCGAGAAGGTCCATCTGCACCGCCAACTCCTTGTCCGTCGGCGGGCGCGACAGGGCGTGCGTGTAGATCTGCGTGATCAGTTCCTTCGGCGGGAGTTTCGCGAGCGCCGCGAGCTTGGCGTTCGGCTTAGGCTTCTCGGCTTCCTTCTTAAGCGCCGTCTTCGTGTCGGTCGAGCGGGGGGCGTTGGGCTGGGGCTCGAGGTAGATGAGCTCGTACAGGCTGGGGCCGTTGAGAAGCTCGAGTGCCTGCATGGGCGACGACTTGTGGTCGCGGCCGGTCGTGACGGTGCGGCGGTCGGGCCGGCCGAGGATCTCCAGCAGCCGGCCGCCCTTCTGAACCCATACGCGGGTCGGGCGGCCCTGGATCGCGTTGCCCGCGTCGACGAACTGCTCGCCCGTCATCCGGCGGAGCATCGGCCCGCGGAACTCGGCGACGCCGTCGATGTTCGCCGGGGCCTTCTTCGGGTCGATCGCGGGCAATTGGTACGCCTGCGAGGTGACGATCAGGCGGATGATCTTCTTCAGATCGTGCCCCCCATCGACGAGCTGCGTCGCGAGGTAGTCCATGAGATCCGCGCTGAACGGCGGGTGGTCCATGTCGTCGACGGGGTCGATGATCCCGACGCCCATGAGCCGGGTCCACAGGCGGTTGACGACCGTGCGGGCGAACCGCCCGTTCTTCGGGCTGGTGACCAGCTCCGCGAGTTGCTTCTTACGCTCCGCCACCGGCGCCTTGGCGTCGATCGCCCCGACCTCGGAGAAGAGGAACGACGGCGCGGGGTGGACGCCCTGCGGCACCTCGCAGCGGATCACCTCGAGCGGCTTGTCGGCGTACACGCTGGCCAGGCCCCACGTGTCCTTCATCGTCCAGTAGTCGATGAACGAGTCGTGGCAGGTGGCGCACTTGAGGTTGGTGCCCAGAAACACCTGCGAGATGTTCTGGACCGCCTGGACTTCCCACCGCTGGTCGCCGCGCGGCTTTTCCAGCCCGGCGCGCAGGCCCTGGATGAAGCCGAAGGAATCGGTGTCGTCGACCTTCACGTCCTTCTCGATCGGGACGTCGTCGTCCTGCTTGCTCGTCACGTCCGTCAGCTGGGCGTTCTTGGGGACCTGCGGGTTGACGAGCTGGCGGACCATCTCGTCGTAGGGCCGGTTGTCCTTCAGCGCCTTGAGCAGCCAGGGCGTGATCGGCCGGACGATGTCGGTCGAGCCGAGGTCCATCATTCCGTCGCGAAGGTGGTCCTGCCAGAACGTGATCCAGTGGTCGGCATAGCGGTCGGAATCCGCGAGCAGTTTGTCCGCCAGGCGCGCCCGCTTGTCCGGCGAAGTGTCCGCGAGGAAGTCGGCGAGCTCGGCGGCCATCGGCGGGAGGCCGACGATATCCAGATACAACCGCCGGGCGTAGGTGCGGTCGTCAACGACCTTCACCGCCACCTCGTGCTTGGCGAAGTACGGCGTCAAAATGCGGTCGACCGGCTGCCCCTGGCCGGCCGGCAGCTCGAACCGCCGCGGCGTCACGTTCTTCGGCTTGCTGACCAGCGCCTCGGGCTTGATCTCGTCCCATGGCAGCCCCTGGGCGACCCACGCCTTGAGCGTGGCGATCTGCTCGGCCGACAGCCGCGGCTCGTCCGCCGGCGGCATGACCTCGTCCGGGTCCTTGCTCAGCAGCCGCCTGACCAGGATGCTCTCGTCGGGCTTCCCCGGCACCGCGCCGGCTCCGGCCTTGCCGCCCTTGAGGAACGATTCGCGCGTCAGCATCGACAGCCCGCCCTTGGTCTTGCCCTTGCCGTGGCACTCGTAACAGTGGTGGGCCAGGATGACTTTCACATCCTTGGCGTAACTGACGGTGCGCACGGGCTCTGCGCGCGTTGAGCCAGCGGGGACGAGGGCGACCGCGCAGAGGGACAGCAGGAAACGGCGCAAGATCGGCAAGGGCGGGACCTCCGGTGGGGGAACCCGCATTATACAGGAAATGGGGGCGGGCGTTGGGATTTGCAGGCCGCCCTTCCGTGCGGCGCGTTTTGACAACGCGAGGACGCGCGTGCGAGGATGCCGGCGTTGTTCCCAGTCGTTCCCCCGTTGACCGGATTGCAAAGGACGGGTCGCGATGGTTCGCTCTTTGGCGATGGCCCTCATCGTATCGTTTGTGTGGGTGCCCCGGGCGGGGGCCGCGGACCGGGCCGCGGCAGTTCGGGAGGTGACGCTGCCGACGGCCGGGAGGTCGTTCGCGATCAACCCGGAGACCGGGGGCGTGCTTGTCGCGCCGGCGGTGGCGTCGGGGCCGCTGGCGCTGTACCCGGCCGTGTCGGCGCAGGGGAAGGCGACGGACGCGATCACTCGCGACGTCGGCCCGGTGCGGGACGTCGTGCACAAGCGGTGGGGCGACCGGGGCCGGTTCCTGGCCCTGTCTTTCGACGGCCGGCTGCACATGCTGGACGACGCGACGCTCGAGCCGGCGGGCAAGCCGATCGCGCTCAAGGGCGAGGCGCCGCGCGGGCTGGTCGTGGCGGCGGGCCCGCGGGCGCCGTACGCGTTCTACACTGCCCCGACGGTGCGCGGGGCGGGCCGGGCCTATCGGGTCAACCTGGAGACGGGCCGGGACGAGGGCCCGATCGACACGGGCAGGCACACGGTCGACGAGGCGGCGGTGTCGGCGGACGGGACGATCTTGTACGGGCGGCCGGGCACCGCGGGCTTCGAGACGCGGGCGTGGCGGATCGTCGGGCCGACCTCGTCGTCCCAGCGGGGACTCAGAACGCTGGAACTGCTGAGCGAGCATTCGACGCGGGCGGCGGTCCGGCCGGACGCGCTGGGCCAGTTCTGCGGGGTCGGGCGCGAGGTGTATACGGCGGACCGGTCCCGGAAGGTGGCGGCGGTCGAGGGGTGGCCGGCCGCGTGGTTCGCCGACCGGCCGGTGTTCGTGGGCATGGCGGGGAGCCGGGTGACGGCGTACTCGACGAACACGTTCCGCCCGCTCGACTCGGCTGACGTGGGCGCGCTGGAGAAACCGGCGGCCGCGGCGACCCCGGGCACGGACCCCGCGCCGCCGCCGGTCCTGGTGGACCCGGCGAACTCGAACGTGCTGGTCTGCGTGGACGACCGGGTGTCGGTCATGTCGCTGGGGAAGATGGCGATCGGCGCCGAGCCGCTGCTGTTCGCGGACATGGACCCGGCGGCGCTGTCGGTGACCGTCGGGGCGGACGTCGCGGTCCCGGTGACAATTCGCGACGCGCGCGTGAAGGCCGAACTGGCGTCCGGGCCGGCGGGGATGAAGCTCGAGGGCGGGCGGCTCGTGTGGCGGCCGGCGGTCCCCGACATCGGGGCGCACACGGTCGTGCTGCGCCT
>DATHXE010000635.1:0-7815 GCA_035459845.1 Tepidisphaeraceae bacterium
CGGTTCTGCGCCCCCATCGCAGGGGGGATCGCCAAAATCGTCGGGCTGTCCGGGCGCGTGATGTTCAGGCACGACACGTCCTGCCCGGCCCACGTGCGGAGCATGGCGAACTTCGCCTTCGCCCACCGCGGGTCGGCCGCCGCTTCCTGGCGCATGAGCAGCTTGCGGCCCTCCGGCGTTCCGAGGTCGGCGAGCAACGGGATGTCCGTCTTGACGATGAGCGTATACCCACCCGCCCCGGACTTCGGGTCGTGCGTGTCGGCGGGCGTGCCGGACTGCATCGACGACACCGTCACCAGCGCGAACGACGCGAGCGCGATCAGCGCCACGCACAGGAGCGACCGCGCGCGGTTGCGGGTCGCATTGCGGGCGGAGAGGGAGGCGAGGGAGAGAGATGGTGAGGTGGGGCGGTGGGGCGATGGGGAGTGAGGTCGCAGGCGGGCGAAGGTGAGGGCGAGGGCGGCGATCAGGAGGAGGCTGCCGCCGCCGAGGTAGGCGGGGGCGGGGCCAAGCGCTCGCAAGGCGCCGGCGGTGAAGAGGGCGATCGCGCCGAGGAGGGTGATGAGCGAGATCAGGAGGGACGTCGTAGGTCGTCCCGCGAGGCGTGCGGCCGGAGCGCCCAGTGCCCCGGCCAGCAGTGCGGAGGGGTTGACCTTCGACACCCGCCTCGTCGCCCAGACGATCGCCAGCAGCGCGACGATCACGGCGCCGGCGAAGCCGATCGTCAGTGTGCCGGGGTTGACGTGCAGGCGGAGGGCCGTGGTGCCGATCGCGCCGACCCACCACGTGCGCAGGCCGTGGACGATCAGGGCGGTGTACGCGACCGCGCCGACGAGGCCGACGATCGCGCCGATGACCGCGAGCAGCAGGCCCTCGCGCAGGCAGAGGCCGCGGAGTTGACCGGGCGCGAATCCGCTCGCCGCGAGCAGCCCGAGTTGCCGGCTGCGCTGCTCGACCGACAGGCGGAACAGCATCGCGACGAGCATGACGGCGGCCGCGAGGAGGAAGAAGCTGAACGCGCCGAACAGCTCGGAAAAGTCCGTCCCGCCCGCCGCGGCCGACAGTTGGTCGGCCCGCACGGCGCGGAACGCCAGACCGGCGCCGGCCGGGTCGATCCGGCGGACGAGTTCGTCGACGAACGCCTTCGCCTTGTCGGCGGGCAAACGTAACGACGTGACGTCGCCGAACGCCGGGTTCTGGCCGGGCGCTTCCGTGCCCCAAAGCTTGCGGGCCGTGTTCAAGCTGACGAACAGCTTGGGCGACCCCTTGTACTTGCCCCAGTACGCGTCATCGTCCTTCGAGACGAGCTTCTTGTCGATGTTCAGCCCCTGCGGGGGCCGCCAGTCGGAGAACGACTCCGCGTCCGACAGGCCCTTGTACGTCGGCGTCAGCGACGGGTCGGCGCCGAGTCCGGTCATCTCGATCACGTCGGCGACCTCGAACGTCAGGCCGACGCCGGGGCGGTCCGACCGCACCTCCGCCAGCTCGCCCGTCGACTGTCGCAGGTAGTAATCCAGCCGCAGCTTGGCGCCCTTGGCGACGCCCAGTTGGTCGGCCGTCCATCGGTTCAGCACGACCTGATCATCGCGCAGCGGTTTGCCGTCGATCTGATCGATGCCCGCGGCGATCGCGTAATGAATCTGTGGGCGCGGCGCCTTGGCCGGGCTCGCTCCCGCGGGCGGCGCGACGTTCACCACCTTGTTGACCAGGTACACGCTGACCTTCTGCAGCGCAAAGCCCCGTTCCTTCGCCAGCGCCTCGGCCGCGTCCACGATGCGAGGCGGGACGTACGTCGACTTCGACGACAGCGCCGCCTGCGACTTGTCGCCGCTCGGAACCAGTTCCAGCGCGTAGTCCGCCGGCTCGGCCACCTTGCGGATGATCGCGTTGAGCGCCTCCGCGTCCGCCGCCGTCGTGTGGCCCGCCTTCGCCTGCACGAGGAACAAATTCGCCTGCTCGCCCGTGTCCCACGTTTCCTGAACGTCCGGGTACGACAGCCACGCCGTCGCCCCCGACCGCTGCCCGCCCGCCAAATCGAACAGATCGCGGAACGAGTCCCTTTCCGCCAGCACCGCATTGGCGGCCGACATCGACGTGATCGTCTCGTTCCGCCCGCGCTTGGCCAAGGCCGAATCCTTTGGCGTCTCGTCCGGCGCCGGGATCGTGAACCGCAGCGCCGCCGGCGCCGTTTGACCCGCATTGAGACCCCCGAGCTTGAGCGACGCGGCCAGCGCCGGGTTCAGCCACGCCGAATCCTTCGCCGAGGGATACTTGTCCCGCAGCGAGATCATCTGCACGCCCGCCGCCTTCACGGGCGGCTGCGCGTTCTCCACCGCCACCGACCCGCGCACGAGCACGCCTGGCGTGACGAATTCAAATCGCGCCGCAAACTCCGGATCCGCCCGGAGCGCATCCACGAGCGATTCCTTCTTCCCCCCGTGCGCCCGCCGCTCCACCGGCGTCATCGACACCATCCGCGGCGTCACCATCACGTGATCGACCCACTCGAGCCGCCGGTTCGCCAGCTCGGTCAGGCTCGCGCGCACGCTGTCCCCCACGAGCAGCGCCCCGGCCAGCACCGCCGTCGCCACCGCCGCCCCGGCGATCACGGCGAGATTCGCCCCGCGGAAGTGGCGGAGGTTGCGGAGGAGGAGTCGGGTCTTGGAGAGCATCGCGTCAGTCCTGACTGCTGAGTGCTGAGTGCTGAGTGCTGAGTGCTGAGTGCTGAGTGCTGAGTGTTGAGTGCTGAGTCGCGCCCTCGTTGTGCCGCGTCCTTCTCAGGACTCAGCACTCGGTACTCAGGACTCGACCATCTCCCCGTCCGCCATTCGCACCTTTCTCCCGAACCGCTCCGCCAGTGCCGGGCTGTGCGTGACGGCGATCAGGATCGTCTCCCGGCTGACCGCCAGCAGCAGGTCGGCGATCGCGTCGGCGGTCTTGGAGTCCAGGTTGCCCGTCGGCTCGTCCGCGAGCAGCAGGGCGGGCTCGTTCATCAGCGCCCGGGCGATCGCCACGCGCTGCCGCTCGCCGCCCGACAGCTCGGCCGGCAGGTGCGTCGCCCGCGCGCTCAGGCCGACGCGCTCCAGCAGCTCCTTGGCGCGAGCCCCGTCGGCGGCGGTCGTCTTTCCCAGCGCGAGGCGCGGGAGGAGCACGTTCTCCATGGCCGTGCACTGCGGTAGGAGGTGGTGGTCCTGGAACACAAAGCCGATCGACCGGCTGCGGAACGCCGCGAGGTCCTTGGGTGATAGCGCGAACGGGTCGACGCCCGCGAGGCGGACCGTGCCGGCCGTGGGCGAGTCGAGCGTGCCGACAATGTTCAGCAGCGTCGATTTCCCGGAACCGGAGGGCCCGACGACCGCGACGCGCTCGCCCGGCGCGACGTCGAGCGACACGCCGCGCAGCACGACCAGCGGCTCGGTGGGCGTCGGGTAGGCCTTCGCCAGCCCGCTCACCGACAGCGAGCGGTCCGTAACGTTGGACGGCAAACGATCGGCGGCGGTCTGCGTCATGCGGCGGATGATACGCGCGCCGCCCGGACCGAGCCACCGGCACGCCGCAGGGGCTGATAAGGACGAGCGCCGAACGAAAACCGGCCCGCGCCAGGTGGCGCGGGCCGGTCTCGTTTGCGTCCGTCGAAGGTCGTGGTCCCGATCAGGCCTCCATAGGCCCGGCGACGCCGCCGGTGAACTTCTTGTCCTCGGCGGAATGGCCGGTCAGCACCTTGGCGCTGTAGCCGCCGCGGGACTTGAAGTACACCAGGAGGATGATGTACCCGACCAGCATGATCGCCGGGAACATGGCCATCCGGCCCAACGCCTTCTGCGGGCTGGCCTTGGAGGCCTCGGCGATTTCCGCCTGTTTTTCCTTAGGGAGGGTGGCGGTGACTGCGGCCAGCTTGGCGTCGTCGACCGTCTTATACTTGATGATCTCGTAGATGCTGCTGTCCTTCAGGAACGCCGGAGCGAGGGTGCCGTCCTGCACCAGGCCCGGGACCGACTTGGCCGCGCTGGTGGCCGCGATCTCATCGATGTTTTTGTCGGCCTTGAGCGTGCCGATGTAGGGAAAGCCGAGCACGCCGACCGCCAGCATGCCGATCCCGCCCAGGGCGTTCAGCGTCAGGGCGCCACCGCGCGGGGTCTGGTCGGAAACCACGCCGAGCATGGTCGGCCAGAAGAACGTCTTCCCGAAGGCGTATAGGGTGGCGGCGACGAAGATGAGGAAGACGGTCGTCGCGCTGGCGAGGAACGTAAGGCCGGCAATTGCCAGGACCGCGCACGTGGCCAGCAGCCCGATCGGGGATAGCGCGTGGATGACCGGCCCGGCGAAGAACCGCAGCACCATCATGATCGCCGACGTGTAGACCAGCAACCAGCCGGCGTGGACGTCCTTCAACGCGTCCTTCATCACGTCGGTGATCCACCCGTCGGTGCCGATCTCGGTCGTCGCCAGCGGGATCATGATGATGATCATGAAGAACATGAACCCGCGGCCCATCGACTTGGTGTACGCCGCGAATCCGGCGACGATCGCCAGCCCGATGGCAATGAAGACCGCGTACTCGGTCGTCGACAGCTTCCGGGCGCCGCTGGCCGACGCGAAGTCCATGAGCTGCAGGGTGATCAGGAACCCGACCACCAGCGCGCCCATAATGCCGAATTCGGCCAGCATCTCACGGTAAGACACGCCCGCCGCGACGCGCTCCTGCACCGGGAATTTCACCCCGATCAGCATGACCAGGAAGACGACCGCGGGAATCGCGATCATCCCTACCTTGATGCTCCACACGTTCTTCATCGACGAGTGGTCGATCCCGATCATGATCAGCCCGGCGAGTACCAGCCCGCCCGGCCACCCGGCGTGGAGGATGTTCAGCCACTTGGTCTTCTCGCGCTTGAAGATCGTCGCGACGACCGGGTTGATGTAGGCCTCCACCGTCCCGTTCGACAGGCCCAGGATCAGCGAGCCCCAATACAGCAGTTGATAGGCAGCGTCCTTGTTCCCGCCCTGCGACACGTAGTAGGCGCTCACGCCCATGATCGCCCAGATCGTATATCCCAGGAACGAGATGAGCATCGCCGTCTTGTAGCCGATGCGGTCGATGATCAGCGAAAAGCCGATGATCGAGACCGCGAACGGCCAGATGCCGATGCCGGCGAGACGCCCGACCTGGGCGGGGTCGAGGTTGAACTCGGCCGCCCACGTGGGCAGCAGGAACATCCGGTTGATGAAACCGAAAGCGGTCGTGATCAGCGCGATCCAACAACCCCAGAAGATCAGCTTGTTCTGACCTTGGTTGATCTCGCTGCCCTCGCGGCCGTAGTCGACAGTCCCGACGTGCGCTTGCGCCATACTCAATGCTCCTCTAGCTCCTCAGCCTCAATTCGAACGTGACGTGTGCGGCAATGGAAACCGCCTGACGAGCGGCGTATCATGCCGATTCCCCCCGTCATTATCAAACTTTCCCCCGTCACATACCTCGCTCCCCGCCGCCGGTTGTCCGCGGCCCCTCCCCGATCAGCCCCCGCGCGGTCTCGAAGACCGCCCGCAGCATGGCCGGCGTCAGCTTCCCCGTGAACGTGTTCTGCTGGCTCGGGTGGTAGGCCCCGATCAGGAACCACGGCCCGCCCGGCGCGTTCTTATCGGACCACGCGACCGCCCCGTGCCCGAACGCCGCCCCCCGCGCGACCGGCCTGCCCAGCCGCGCCATGAGCCGCACGCTCGCGTCCCACGCGATCTTGCCCAAAGCCATCAACCCGCGCAGGCCCGATAACCCGCCTGCCGTCTCGTCCAAAAAGCTCCGGCACGCGAGGATTTCGTCTGGGGTCGGCTTGTTCGCCGGCGGGGCGCAGTGGGCCGTGGCCGTGATCGCGCAGTCGACGAGCTGCGTCCCGTCCCCCGCGTGCGTACTCGTCGGGCTGGTCGCGAAGCCGGTTTCGTACATCGCGCGGAAGAGGAAGTCGCCCGACCGGTCGCCCGTGAAGACCCGGCCCGTGCGATTGCCGCCGTGCGCCGCGGGCGCGAGGCCGACGATGAGCAGCCGCGCCGTGGCGGGATCGGGTGGCGCCCAGTTCGGGATCGGCCGGCCCCAGTAAGTCTGCTCGCGGAACGCCGCCCGCTTGACCCGCGCCGTGTCCAGACAGTGCGCGCGCAGCCGCGGACACCGCTCGCACGTCACGATCCGCTCGTTGAGCGCGTCCCACACCGATAACGATCGCCGCCGGACCATGTGACGACAGTCTCGCCGCCGCGCGACCCGCGGCAAGCCCGCACGCTTCTCAAGCGACGTTCCGCGTGCTCAAATCGTGACCCGCCCCACGTCGGGTACCCATTCGCTCCCAATCCGTATTCGATCACCACTCCCACAGGAGGTCCCATGCGGCTCGTAGCGTTCGCCTTCGCCACGGTCATCCTTGCCTGCGCCCACTCGCTCACCGCCGCCGACGCGCCCCTCAAGGACGCGATCGTCGGCGAGTGGACCATCGTGAAGCTCCGCGACGGCAAGCCGACCGACACGCCCGGCGGCACGATCGAGATCCGCAAGGACGGCACGTACAAGTGGACGTTCATGGGCGCCCCGCGCGACGGCAAGTGGGAACTCAAAGGCGCCGACCTCCACCTGGGCATCGGCGGCGGCGGGGCGATCGTTTGGCCCAAGCTCAAGGTCGAAGGTGAGAAGGTCACCCGCGAGGTGTTCAAGGGCATGACCGAGGAGTGGACCCGCGCGGCCGCCGCCGCGAAATGAGCCCGAGATCGCCCGGTGATGTGGCCGTCGCGCCCGGGCAGGCCGGACGGGGCGCACAGACCGCCCCACTTCCGCCGTCGCCATCCGCGCCGCCCCGCGGTCGTCGGGATCGGCGTTGACCGGGACGGGGCCGGGGGCGTAGCCTCGGCGGCACCGGGAGATGCGGCGGTCCGGTACGGAGGTGCCACTGTGCGCGGTTCGACTCGAAAGATGACGTCGGCGGGCGCGGCGATCGAGCCCCTCGAGGGACGGACGTGCCTCTCGACGGTCTGGTGGATCACGTGGCATCCCCCGCCGGTCGAGTTCGACACGCCACTGCCGCCGCCGCCCGCGCTCGCGCTGCCCGCGCCGGCGCTGGCGCTCCCGGGGCCCTCCCTGTCGCCCTTCGCCCCGGCCCCGCCCCCCTTGACCCCCGTCCCCCTGCCCGCGCCGGCGACGTCGGCAGGGTTCGACCTGCGCGGCCGCTTCGTCGGGCTGGCTGCCCTCGGCGGGGACGCCGACGCCGTCTTGACCCTCGACATCACCCGCCAGCGCCGCGGCCGCGTCACCGCGACCCTCGCCCTGCCGAACCTCACCGGCTGGCCCGCCGTCGCGTCGACCGGTGCCGTGTCGTTCCCGGGCAACCGGCGGTTCGCGTTCACATTGTCGACGGCCGACAGCCAGGTCACGATCACCGGGCGATTCAACCGCGACGGATCGGTGACGGGCCTGGTCGACGGTTCCCTCGGCGGGCGGCCGATTTCGGCGCCGTTCCGGATGAACCGATCCCCATCATGAAGCCAGAGTGACCAACCGCGGAATCCGTATCGAGTCCGACTGACCGACGACGCACGCGCGCGGTCGATCCGACGTTCGGAGTTCCCGCCGCCACGGTGGACATCACCCGCCCCCGGTCCCACAATTCCCGCCATGCCCACCCCCGCCACCCCCCCGATCCGCACGACCGTCGTCGGCTCCTACCCCGTCCCCGAGTGGCTCGCGGCGCTGCCCAGCCAGCAGTCGCTGGTCGACGCGACGCGCGTCGTCTTCAAGATCCAGGAGACCGCCGGGATCGATGTCGTCGCCGACGGCGA
>DATHXE010000636.1:0-1813 GCA_035459845.1 Tepidisphaeraceae bacterium
CGGCAAAACCTTCACCATGGCCCACACCGTCGCGCGCCTCGGCCGGCCCGCGCTGGTCATCAGCCACAACAAGACCCTCGCCGCGCAGCTTTACGAGGAGTTCAAGGAGCTCTTCCCCCACAACGCCGTCGGCTACTTCGTTTCCTACTACGACTACTACCAGCCCGAAGCGTACATCCCCCAGCGCGACATCTATATCGAAAAAGACAGCTCGCGCAACGACGACCTCGACCGCCTGCGCCTGTCCGCCACCAGCAACCTCGTCTCCCGTCGCGACGTGCTCCTGGTCGCCTCCGTCTCCTGCATCTTCGGCCTCGGTTCGCCGGGCCAATATAAGGAGTCGGTCGTCTCGGTCCGCAAGGGAGTCCCGACCGACCGCGACGAGATGCTCAAGCGGTTCATCGACCTCCAGTACGCCCGCAACGACTTCGACTTCAAGCGCGGCACCTTCCGCGTCCGCGGCGACGTCGTCGAGCTCCACCCCGCCTACGAAGAGTTCGCCTACCGCATCGAGTTCTTCGGCGACGAGATCACCTCCATCACCGCCGTCAACCCGCTGACCGGCGAGATCCTCGAAGACAAGGACGGCATCTTCGTCTACCCTGCCGTCCACTACGTCATGGCCGAAGACAAGGTGAAGTCGGCCGCCGAGGCGATCCGCGAAGAGCTCGACGCGCAGGTCATGCACCTCCGCAGCGACGGCAAGCTCCTCGAGGCCCAGCGCCTGCTGGCCCGCACCAAGTACGATCTCGAGCTGCTCCTCGAGACCGGCATCTGCCCGGGCATCGAGAACTACTCGCGCCACCTCGACGGCCGCAAGCCCGGCGAAAAGCCCTACACGCTGATCGACTACTTCCCCGAGGACTACGTCCTGATCGTCGACGAGAGCCACGTCACGCTCCCGCAGATCAAGGCGATGTTCAACGGCGACCAGAACCGAAAAAAGGTGCTCGTCGACCACGGCTTCCGCCTCCCCAGCGCGATGGACAACCGCCCGCTGAAGTACGAAGAATTCGAGAAGATGTGGAACCAGGTCATCTTCGTCTCCGCCACGCCGAGCAAGATCGAGCTGGAGGCCACCGGCGGCGAGGTGGTCGAGCAGGTCATCCGCCCGACGGGCCTGATCGACCCTGTAATCGAGGTCCGCCCCGCGCAGGGGCAGGTCCCGCACTTGCTCGCCGAGATCAAGAAGCGCGCCGAGAAGGGCGAGCGCGTGCTTGTGACCACGCTCACCAAGCGGCTCGCCGAAGACCTCAGCGCCTACATCCAGGAGGCCGGCATCCGCGGGCGCTACCTGCACAGCGAGATCCACACGCTCGAGCGGATCGAGATCCTCAACGACCTCCGCCGCGGCGACTTCGACGTGCTGGTCGGCATCAACCTGCTCCGCGAAGGGCTGGATCTGCCCGAGGTCTCCATGGTCGCGATCCTCGACGCCGACAAGACCGGCTTCCTGCGCTCCGAGACGTCCCTGATCCAGACGATCGGCCGGGCCGCGCGGAACGCGAACGCGACGGTGTACCTCTACGCCGACAGCATCACCCCCGCGATGCAGAAGGCGATGGACGAGACGAGCCGGCGGCGGGCGATCCAGATGAAGTACAACGCCGAGCACGGGATCACTCCCCAGACCATCGTCAAGTCGATCCGCCAGGGGATCGAGCGCGAGGTGAAGGCCCGCCACACGGCCGCCAGCGTGATCCGCGCCAACGACACGGAGCTCGACACGACCGAGATGGTCAAGCTGCTCGAAGAGGAGATGCTCGAGGCCGCCCGGATGATGGAGTTCGAGCGCGCCGCCCAACTCCGCGAC
>DATHXE010000637.1:0-14669 GCA_035459845.1 Tepidisphaeraceae bacterium
GCGCCGCCGTCGAGTTTCGGGACGCGCGGGACTGGGCGCAGTTTCACAACGCCAAGGAACTGGCCATGTCGCTGGCCGTCGAGTCGGGTGAGCTGATGGAGATCCTGCAGTGGTGGAAGGAGGCGGACCTGCCGCGCGTGACCGGGGAGAAGCACGCGGCGTTGCGGGACGAGCTGGCGGACGTGTTCTTCTCCGTGCTGCTGCTGGCCCACGAACTGAAGGTGGATTTGGGCGAAGCGTTCCTGAGGAAGCTCGAGAAGACCGGCGCGAAGTACCCGATCGACAAATCGAAGGGCAGCCCGAAGAAGTACACGGATTTTTGAGGGCGTGCCCTACGCGACCGCGGGCGCGTGTTTCGGGAGCGCGAGCAACTCCGTCGACGCGGCGTACACCATGTCCGGGGTCACGCGGGTCATGCACCGGTGGTCGAGCGGGCAGAGCTTCTTTTGGCACGGGCCGCAGAATACGGGGACCGAGACCTTGCGCTCTTTGGGGAAGTAGATCTCGGTCCACTCCGGGTGCGTCGGGCCGAAGATCGTGACGACCGGGACGTCGAAGGCGGCGGCGACGTGGCGCGGGCCCGTGTCGTTGGTGACCATCAGGTCGCACCGGCGGATGACGTCCTTGAGCGCGCCCAGGGTCAGGCCATGGGTCGAAAGGTCGATCGACGGCTGCTTCATGTTCCCGCGGATGGCGGCCAGGATCGCGCGCTCCTTGGGGGCGCCGGACAGCAGGATCGTGGCCCCCTGCTCGGCCACCAGGCGGTCGGCCGTCTCGGCGAACCGCTCGGCGGGCCAGCACTTGGACGCGCCGTAGTTCGCGCCCGGGTTGAGGATGACCAGCGGCGGCTTGCCCGAGGCGGCGGGGCGGTCGATCTCCGGGTCCAACCCGGCCCGCGTCAGCACCTGTCTGGCGGCCTCGCGCTCGGACGCGGTGACGAACAGTTTCATCGACAAATCGCGGTTCGGCGAGCCGAGGTACTGGGCCACGCCGAGGTAGTAGCGCACCATCGGGAACGGGACGAACTTGCCGCGCTCCTTTTGCGGGAGGAGCTTGTCGGAGAGCAGGAAGCCCCGGCCGTCGCGGTCGTAGCCGACGATCCGCTTGATCCGCGCCATCTTGCAGAGCAGCGCGGTCTTGAACGAGTTGGGCAGGAGGATGGCCGTGTCGAACTTGCCGGCCTTCAGGCGGGCGGCGAGGTCGAAGAACTTGCCCTTGCCGGCCCGCGCGGGGGACTTGCCGGTGCGGTAGGTCAGCAGGCGGTCGGCCCACGGCATGCCGGTGTACATCGGCTTGACGTACCGCCGCATCAGGTAGGAGATGTGGGCCTGCGGGTACATCTCGCGAAGCGCGCGGAGGGCGGGCGTGGCCATGACGGCGTCGCCCACCCAGGAGGGCTGGACGACCAGGAGGCGCTGGGGGGCGGCAAAGGACATCGGGCGGACAGTATAGCGGGTGCCGGAAAGGAGGGGAGAGGAGGCGATGAGGAGATGAGGGGGTGGGGTGTAAGGGTGATTACCGCTTCATCAAGACCATGACGTCGACGATGCGGCCCTTGGCGGCGTAGGCCCAGCCGCGGAAGGTTTGGACGACGGTCAGGCGCTGTTTGGCGGTCTCCGGGGTCTGGTCCCAGATTTCCTTTGTCAGGACGAACCACGTGGGCCACTCTTCAGGTTTGGTGGTGGCCAGGTAGTTGTTGTGGCGCTGGGGGCGGATCGTGCCGCCCTGATAGAAGGGGAGGGTGTCCTCCTTGTAGTCGATCATGACGACGTCGCCGAGGCGGGTGGCGCCCTGCGCGCGGAGGAACCCGCCGACCTCGGCCGACAGGTGCAGGAAGCGCGCCCTGGGGAGGTAGAACGCGAACAGGAAGAAGAACAGGACGAACATGGTGCCGCCCAGGGCGGTGGCGCCGGCGGGCAGGTCGTCGCGGTTGAACTTTCGGACGACGATGAAGGCCATGACGATCGCCGCGAGCGAGACGAGAATCATAGGGCCGTACGGAATCCGGTCGAAGCCGAAATCGCGGACTTTGAACAGCCCGAAGTTGACGCCCGACAGGGCCGGGATCCACAGGGCGAGGCCGAGCACGATCAGGGCCCCCGCCCAGATTGCGACGGCGGTCTTGAAGCCCTTGCCGGTGAGCTCGCGGGCGAGTTCGAGATCGGCGGCGTCCGGGGCGTCGAACGCGATGCGGGGCCTGGGCTTAGCCAGATCGGTGGAGACGGATTGGGCGTGGTCAATTCGGATCGCGCGGTGGCCGCGGATCGCGCGGGTCAGCACCTCGGCAGTCAAAATCGCCAAAAACGGGAAGCACGGCAGCACGTAGTGCGGCAGTTTGGTCCGAATGGCCTCGAACATGACCCACGGCCCGACGACCGCGGCCAGCGAGTAACGCACGAGCGGGTCGGCCCGCAGCTTCCACGCCCACTTGGCGACCGTCGGCAGCAGCACGCACCACGGGAAGAACGTGGCGAAGAAGAAGAGCAGGTAGTACCCGGGCGGGCCCTTGTGCTGCTCGAGCGGCGTGCTGACGCGGAGGATGACCTCCTTGTAGACCACGTCCCAGAGCTTTTCGCCTTCGAAACGGTACACGATCCCGACGGCCCAGGGCGTGATAATCGCGGCGATGACGAGCAGGGCGAAGATCGTCTTGGCGACGGGGTGGCCGCGGAGGGGGGGGAAGTGCTGAGTGCTGAGTGCTGAGTCCTGAGTGGCGGGCGGGGTCGCCGTGATGACGTCGAAGCCACGCGGTTGGCGCTTGGCGAGCCACAGGTCGAGTCGCTTGAGGAGCCAGAGGACCAGCAGCGTCATGACGTTGACGCCCAAAACCACGGGACCCTTGGTCAGCAGCGCCAGGCCGGTGGCGGCGGCGAAGACGGTGACGGTCCACCAGTCGCGCTGGCCGAGCCAGAGCGCGTAGATCATGAGCTGCGACGTGGTGACGAACAGCAGCAGGACGGCGTCGGTCAGGCTCATCTTGGCGGCCATGATCACGAGGCCGGACGTGGCCATGACCAGGACGGCCCAGAAGGCGCGGGGCTCGTCGGCGATGCGCGCGAGCGTGGAGCCCAGGAGCATGAGCGTGAGCAGCGTCGCGATGACGGACGGCAGGCGTGCGGCGAACGCGTCGAGGGCGGCCGAGCGGTTCGGGGCGTCAGGGTGGTCGGCGAGCAGGGCCATCGCGCCGGCCTGGGCCCAGTAGATCAGCGGGGGCTTCTTCAGGCGCGGCTCGTCGAGATAGGTGGGGACGACCCAGTCGCCCGACTGGAGCATCTGCCGCGACGTCTGGGCGTAGCGCGGCTCGTCGCGGTCCCAGAGTTGGACGCGGCCGTTGCCGACCGTGTAAATGGCGGCGGCGAAGAGGATGACGACCCAGATGCGGCGTGACATGAAGTGCGGATAGGGTAGGGGCGGGGGAGTGGGGGTCAAGGTGCGCGGGAGGAATGGGGGGATGAGGGGGTAAGGAGGTGGGGGGCGGAGGAGGCTGACAACGAAAAACGAAAAGACGTAAGGAGAGCGGAAGTGCTTTACGTTTTTCGTCTTTTCGTTTTTTCCCGTTACGATCCGCCGCCACATGGACTGGACGATTCTCGGGATTCTCGTGGCGGGGTGCGCGGCGCTGATGATCGCGGAGCGGTTCGGGGTGCCGACGACGCTGCAGTTGCAGTTCAAGGGGGACGTGAAGCGGGAGACGCGGTGGCTGGCGCAGTACGGACAGTCGCTGTGCACGCCGATCGCGGCACTGCTGGTGTTCCAGCTCGACCCGGGGCCGGGGCGGGTGCCGCTGCACCGGGGGCTGGCGCTGGTGGGCGGGGTGCTGGCGGCGTCGATCATCGCGATGCTGATGAAGCGGACGATCGGGCGGGTGCGGCCGGGGCGGGAGAACGCGGGGAAGTTTTTGGGACCGACGCTCAAGCACGCGAACTACCGGGAGAGTTTCCCGTCGAGCCACAGTGCGTGCGCGGTGGCGCTGAGCGCGATTCTGGCGGCGTGGTACCCGCCGGCGGCGGCGACGTTCTGGGGGCTGGGGGTCGGGTGCGCGGTGCTGCGGTGGGTGCTGGACGCGCACTGGCCGAGCGACGTGATCGGGGGGATCGCGCTGGGGTACGGGGTGGCGCTGGCGACGCTGGAACTCGGGCGGCGGACGCAGTGGTATTGAGGTGGCGGACGTAGCGAGCTGTGCTGACACTTGCGGTTGCCCCGACTTGCGAGCGCCGATCGCGCGAGCGGTGGGCAGAGCCCACCCTACGGGTACAATTCGCCCCTTGGAGGTTCACGGATGGCGGATACCGCAGTTGGGAAGTCAGCGAAGGAGGAGGCGGCGGCGCGGAGCCGGGTGCTGGCGAAGATGCTGGACCGGTTGTTCGCGTCGCTGGTGAGCGGGCCGAGCCTCAATTGCCGGCCGCACTCGAGCCGGCAGCGGGTGGACTGGACGCAGTTAGCCAAGTTGAAGGATTTGTCGCCCGAGGCGGCGCTGGCGGGGCTGCTGGGGGCGGACGAGCAGGTGAAGCTGGTCGGGCGGGTGCCGCTGCCGCGCGGGGTGGCGCGGGACGCCCGGCCGGGGAAGAGCGCAGAGGGGGAGGTCGACGAGCGGGTGGCGCCGGAGCAGCGGGCGGCGCGGCAGGCGTGGGCGGAGCAGGCGAATTTGCTCGGGAAGCTGCGGACGATCGCCGAGGACGCGCGGACGTACGAGCAGGACACCGGCGTGCACGTGCTGAACATCGGGTTTCCGCTGCTGTCGATGCCGCCACAGGTAGCGGGGCAGCGCGGGGCTTCGAAGCGGGTCATCGCGCCGATCGCGTTCGTGCCGGTGAGCGTGGAGATCAAGGCGGGCGGGACGCCGGGCGTAACGATCGCGTGCAAGGGCGAAGGCGTGGACCGGGTGACGCCGAACCTGGCGCTGCTGGCGTGGCTGGAGCAACAGACGGGGAAGAACTTGTCGGCGGAGCTGTTCGCGGACGAGGAGGGCGCCGACCCGTGGCGGGAGATCGACGAGCTGGTCCGGCGCGTGTGCGACGCGCTGGAAATCCCGGTGCCCGAGTGGCGCGCGGCGGCGGATCAGGAAGGCGGCGCGGCGGAAGAAAGAGAGAGCCCGGCGAGTGGTCGCGGGACGGAGAGCGAGGAGCGCACGGTCGCGGAACCGAACGGGGTGGAAGCGCGGAAGGATTCGTTTAGCCGCGACCCGGAGGGGGAGCTGAAAGCGAGCCCGGAGGGGAGCGCGGTTGCGGAAACAGGCACGGATGTCCGGGAAAGCGCTCCGTCCGAGCCGCGGGTGTCTCAGGAAGTCGAGAGCGATTCGCACGGGCAGGATGCCCGTGCCACGGACGCGCCGTCCGACGAGATCGACACAGAAGTGCCTTCGGAAGCCTCTGGACGCGCTCCGCAAGCGGAGCGGCTAAAGGAGGATTCCGCCGCAACCGACAAACCCGCGCTCAAGCTCGGCGCGGCGCCGCGGACGGAGGCGCTCGGGGACGCGCCGGCGATCCTGCCCAGCGCCGTGCTGGGGCTCTTCCCCGTCGCGAACCAGGGGCTGCTGCGCGACCTGCAGGCGATGAATGCGGGCGAGCCCCTCGCGGGGCCCGTGCTACCGTTCGTGAACTCGGCGGCGACACTCGACGCCCCACTCCCCGGCGGTGACCCTTCCGCGCCACCATCTCCGACGGCTCCATCGCGCGTCTCGCGCAACTTTTCCGACGAGCGACTCGTCGCCCAGGCCGACCCGTGCCAGGCGCGGGCGGTGCGGATGGCGCGGACGAGCCGGGGGCTGGTGATTCACGGGCCGCCGGGCACCGGCAAGTCGCAGACGATCACGAACATCATCGGGGATCATTTGTCGCGCGGGCTGCGCGTCCTCCTCGTGTCCGACAAGCGGACGGCGCTGGACGTGGTCGCCAACCGCCTGGCCCACATGGGGCTGGGCGGGCTGACGGCGCTCATCCACGACCCGCAGCGCGATCAGAGAGACCTCTATCGCACGATCCGCGAGCAGCTCGAAGTGCTGGCCGAGGCCAAGACGGACGAGAAGGCCCAGGCGAAGCTGGCGAAGGTGGATGCGGAGCTTCAGGCGCTGCATGGGGAGCTGACGGGGTATCACGACGCGCTGATGCGGGACCCGGACGCGGGCGGGCCGGCCGAGTCGTTCCACGCGCTGGTGGGGCACTGGCTGGCGCTGCCGGACTCGGAATTACTGCCGAAACTGGAGCCGCTGGCGGACTCGCTGCAGCTGGCGGACCTCGACGCGAACGCGCATTTGATTGACGAGACCCTGTCGCGCGCCGCGGCGGTCGGGTGGTCGGCGAATCCGTGGCGCGAGGCGGTGGGCGTGGATCTGGCGACGTTCGCGTCGACGCCGATCGAGAAGTGGCGGCAGGCGATCGGGCCTTGCGGTGACCTGGCGGTTCAGTGCGACGCGACGGCGGACCCGGCGATCCCGCCGTTCGTCGACGGCGTCGATCTGCCGGGGCAGGTGTCGGCCCGTCAGCAATTGGCGACGCAGCTCGAACAACTGCGCGCGGCGACACAGCCGGCGACGCGGGAGTTCGTCCTGGGCAAGGACGACGCGGCCCTGGCGAAGCTGCGCGAGCGGATTGCGGCGGTCGAGCCGCAGGTCCAGGCGATCAAGGCGGGGCCGGTGGACGCCGAGCTGCGCATGGTGCTGGGCGACAAGCAGCCGACGATGGGCGAGGTGGCCCAGCAGCTCGGGCAGCTCGAGACGTATCTCGAAGCGGCGGGGAAGTGGTACGCGTTCCTGCTGTTCGGCGCGAAGGCGGCGGGACGGATGGTGCTGAGCCGGTACGGGCTGGCGCTGTCGAAGGCGAACGGGGAGCGGGTGAAGGCGTTCCTGACCGGCCTGCGGACCCGGCTGGTCGTGCAGCAGACGTACAACGAGGTGTTCGGGCTGTCGTCGCCGTTCGTGAACACGGACGACGCGCTGACGGGCGGCCTGGCGAACGCGGCGGCGCTGGCGGGATTCGTGCAGTGGGTGAAGGCGGCGCCGGCGGTCGCGCCGCTATGGGGCGACGTGAAGCGCGCGATGTCGGACGACGGTGCGGCGCAGACGCTGCTGAAAGGGTTGGCGCTGTCTCCCGCACGCGCGGAATCCATCCGGAACCTGTCGCAGTCGCTTGCCTCTTCGCGACTGATCTCTCCCGAGTGGATCGGGACTTTCGAAGGCAAGTTGCGGCGCGCGACTGCGCCAGCGGCGCCGGTCATCCAGGCGCTGATCGACAAGCTGTCGGACGTCGACCCCGTCCTTCGGATCCGTGCGGCGCTGGCGAAGCTTCCCGCGCCGGTGACGAAGGCGCTCAACACGCTGATCAAGGATCCGGTCGACCCCGCGCAAAGCACGCAGGCGCTCCGCAAGGTCGCGCTGGCGGCCGAGATCACCCGGCGGCTTCGGGCGGACGAGCGCCTGCAGAACGTCGACGGCCCGCGCGTGTCGTCGGCGTTCGAGCGATACCGCACGCTCGAGGGCACCAAGCGCGAGCTCGTGCGCGACGTGATCGTCCACCAGTGGGTGACGAAACAGAAGGAGCGGCTCCTCAGCGGCACGGGCAGCCGCCTGAACAACACCGGGGCCGACCTCAAGCGCCGCCTGACGATGCGCGGCGAGCGCGCGATGCGCCTCCGGCAGGTCCTGGCGGCCGGGCAGCGGATCGAAGGCGGCGACCCGCTGTTCGACATCTGCCCGGTGTGGATGGCGTCGCCGGAGACCGTCGCACAGCTGTTCCCGCGCGCCGAGGTCTTCAGCGTCGTCATCTTCGACGAGGCCAGCCAGTGCCGGCTCGAAGAGACGCTGCCGGTGCTGACGCGCGGGCAGCGGGTGGTGATCGCCGGCGACCCCAAGCAGCTCCCGCCGACGCGGTTTTTCGAGTCGGCGTTCACCGCCAGCGACGACGAGGAGCCGCAGACCGACCAGGAACTGTTCGAACAGCAACAGGGCGACGTCGAAGACCTGCTGGCCGCGGCCCTGAATTTGTCGATCGACCAGGCGTACCTGGACGTGCACTACCGGTCGAAATCGAGCGAGCTGATCGAGTTTTCCAACCAGCACTTTTACGCGAGCCGGCTGCAGGCGATCCCGGGACATCCGTCGAACCGGCCGGAATTCGTGCCGCTCACGCTGCATCAGGTGAAGGGGACTTACGAGGATCGCGAGAACGCCGCCGAGGCGGAATCAATCGTCGAGCTGGTGCGAGATCTGCTCAAGCGTAAGGAGCCGCCGTCGATCGGGATCGCGTGCTTCAATTTGCAACAGCGGGACCTGATCGTCGAGAAGCTCGACGAGGCCGCGGCCGAGGACGAAAAGTTCGCGGCGAAACTCGCCGAGGCACGGACGCGCAGCGGCGCGGGCTCGTTCGAAGGGCTGTTCGTCAAGAACCTGGAGAACGTGCAGGGCGACGAGCGGGACGTGATGATCATCAGCACGACGTACGGCCCGGACGCGGGCGGGCGGTTCTACCGGCGGTTCGGCCCCCTCGGCCGGGCGGGCGGCGGGCGGCGGCTGAACGTGCTGGTCACGCGGGCGCGGCACGCCGTGCACCTGGTGACGTCGATCCCCCGCGAGGTGTACGCGTCGCTCCCGCCGATCCCCGACGGACAGCAGCCGACGGGGGGATGGTTGCTATTCGCGTACCTGCAGTACGCGGAACGCGTCTCGAAGCAGTACATGACTGAGGAATCGGCGGCGGACTCGGTCACTGAAGTGACCAAGCCTCCGGAAGGCGCGGGTGATCGATCCGCAATCCGAGATCCGCAATCCGAAATGCCTCGGGACTCGGGATCGAAGACTCGCGACCCTCTCGTTGTCGCGCTACCTACGAAGACCCCCAGCACCCTTGCGAAAGCGCTCGCGGATCATCTTGCGGGGACGCACCGCATCCCGTCCGACCTCTACTGGGGCAACGACGGGTTCCTGGTCGACTTGGCGCTGCGCGACCCGGCCGACGCGGCGCGCGTGACGGTCGGCGTGCTCGCGGACGGCGCCCGCTACCCGGCCGCCGACGACCCGGTCGAGTGGGACGTGTTCCGCACGGGCATCCACGAGGCGCAGGGGTGGACGCTGCACCGGGTGTGGTCACCGCACCTGTTCCGCGACCCGCGCGGGACGGTAGACGCGGTGGTGCGGAGCGCGACGGCCACGTAGCTCGACATTCCGATGTTGAGGAACGGCACGTCACTGCGAACGGCGCTGGTCGATGTTCCACGCCCCTCCTCAACATCGGAATGTTGAGCTACTTTTTGACCTCCCGCCGCACCAGCCAATCCCACCACCGGTCCGGCACGAACTTGCGCAGCCGCGCGATGTGCGACCCCGGGCCGAGCGGATACCTCGCCTTGATCCGCGGCGCGGTGACCGCCCGCTCGACCGTCCGCGCGACCATCTCCACCGGCACCGCGTGCCGTTCGCTCTCGGCCAGTTGCGCCGGCATCATCGTGAAGTAGCGCGGGTAGAGCGCGCACGCCTCGGGGCCCCACCGCGCCGCCTGCCCTTCGCCGGCCGACTTCGCCTTCGCCCAGATCGGCGTGGCGACCGGTCCGGGCTCGACCAGGGCGACGCGGATCCGCCAGGGCGACAGCTCGATGCGCAGCGCGTCGCTCATCGCCTCGACGGCGAACTTGCTCGCCGCGTACGCCCCGAGGAACGGGAACGCGAGCAGGCCGGAGACGGAGGAGACGTTGACGATCGTCGTCGGGCTGGTTGCGGCGGTGGCGTGCGCGCGGAGCAGCGGGAGCGTCGCCCGCGTGACGGCGGCGAGGCCGAGCACGTTCACGTCGAACTGCTGCCGGAGCTCGTCGGCGGTCACGCACTCCAGCGGGCCGGAGACGGCGATGCCGGCGTTGTTGACCAGCGCGGTGAGGGCAGGCGACTCGGCGCGGATGGTGACGAGGGCGGCGGCGATCGAGGCGGCGTCGGTGACGTCGAGTCGGAGCGGGCGGAGGGCGTCGGACACGTGGCGGAACGCGGCGACGTCGCGCACGCCCGCGTACACGCGCCAGCCGCGCGCGGCGAGGTGAGTCGCGCAGGCGAGGCCGATGCCGCTCGAAGCGCCGGTGATCAAAACGGTGGGGGGCATGAGACGCGCGATGATAGCCGCGGGGCGGGAGCCCGCGATTGCCCTCGAATACCCAATCACGTTCGACGTCCGACGAACACCCGCGCCGCCGGACGCGCCCCGCAAGCGGGGCGGCTACGAGGGGCCGCCGTGCTTACCCCGCGGCTTCGAACAACTCGCGATCCGCGCCGGCGACCCCCTTCACTTTCCGCTCCCGCTCCCGCGCCTCGGCGACGTACTCGGCCATCAAATCGATCCCCACGCAATTCCGGCCCAGCGCCTTGGCCGCGATCGCGGTCGTGCCGCTGCCGACGAACGGGTCCAGCACGCGGTCGCCCGCGTCCGTGAAGAGCTTGACGAACCACTCGGCCAGCGCGCGCGGGAACGTGGCGCTGTGGTTCTTGTTCCCGCACTCGGTGGGCAGGTGCAGCACGTTCGACGGGTACGCCAAATCGCGGCCGACCCAGTTGGCGATGTTCTTCCCGAACCCGCTCTTGACGCGCGAGTCCATGCGCACCACGTCGTTCTTCCCGAGCTTGGAGAGACGACTCTTGGCCCAGTCGCCCATCGGCACGCGCACGGCGTCCTGGTTCATCTTGAACGCGCGGGCCTTGTTGAACTGGAGCAGCCGCTCCCACGCGTCGCGGAACCGGTTGGGCCACTTGCCGGGGTGGCAGTTGCGCTTGTGCCAGACGTACTCTTCGGTCCACAGCCACCCGATCTTGCGGAGCGCGAGGATCAACTCGAGCACGTACGTGTGCCGCTCGCCCTTGTCGACCTTCTCCTTGATGTTCAGGACGAACGTGCCCGTCGGCTTGAGCACGCGCAGGAACTCGGCCGCCCGCGGCACGAACCACTCGACGTACTGCTCCGGCTTCACGCCCCCGTACGTCCCCTTCCGCCGGTCGGCGTACGGCGGCGACGTGAAGATCAAATCGAAATGCCCGTCCGGAAACGCGCGGAGCACGTCGAGGCAATCCCCCTGGCGAATGTCCGCGGTCACGGTCGGCATGGGGGCGGAAGATACGGGTGGGGGGACCGCGCCACAAGGACGCCGCCGTCGCGCGCCAGGCGACCCTCGGACAACCCTGTTTAGCCGCGACCCGAAGGGCAAGCGACAGCGCCGCCCGCAGGGGAGCGCGTCGAACGCCAACAGCGCCGAACACGGGTAAGGCCTCACGGCCGTACCCATGCCACGAGGTACACTGGCCCGCCGTGCCCGCTCCGACACTCGATTATCATCGCCCCGACCCGCCGCCCGCGCGGAGCGCACGCGGTTGGGGGAAGGCATCGATCGCCGTGTGCGCGCCGACGGCGCTATTCGTCCTGGGGGTGCGGGACCTCGCGCTCAAGGCCATCTCGCCGTCGGCGCCGTACTATGTCTGGATCGAGTTGGACGCCGGATCGCTCTTCGCCTACGGCGGCGCCTTTCTCGCGGCGGCGTTGGGGATCATCGGGATCGCGAGCGGAGTGCACGGGCGCCGCTGGGCAGTCGTCGGACTGATCGTCGCCGTCGCTCTGGCGCTGACGACCGCTTTGATCAAATCGGTCATCCTCGGGAGAGCGACGTTCTGATCACCCGAGCGTTCGGACACTTCGTTCGCCACCCCACGCGCTCCCCTGCGGGCGGCGCTGTCGCTTGCCCTTCGGGTCGCGGCTAAACGTGAGCGCTATACAAGAACGAAAGCCGCGGCGAGCGCCATCGCGCCCGCCGCGGTTCAATTCTCAATACCCGTTCGCCAGCGCGTCACAACGGACCACTGACGAACTCACTTCTTCGCCGCCTCGACCGGCTTGTCCCCGTACGGCACGCCCATCTTCACCCACTCCTTGAGCGCCGCGATCTGGTCGTCCGGGAGCTTCTGGCTCACCTTCTTCTTGGGCGGGGGCATCGCCATCTCGTCGTTCTTGTACTCCACCGCCTCGATGATCATCGACTTGTCCGGGTTGCCCGGCTCGACGACCCCGTGCTGCTTGCCGTCGTGCTTGGCGCCGGCCAGCAGGAATTCCTTCGTGTCCAGCCGGAGCCCGCCCTTCTGCTTCTCGGCCCCGTGGCACCCGACGCACGAGTTGGCCAGGATCGGGCGGATCTTGGCCTCGAAGAACTCCTTGCCCTTGGCGTCGTCGGCCGCCCGCGCGCCCGAAGCGCCGAGCAGGCCCGCCATCACCGCCACGCCCATCACTGCCAGTCGACGACCCATGTTCGTGCTCCTTGCTCTCTCGAGTTCGTACGTTGCCGCCCGACGTGGGCGATCCCGCACCGCGCCAGTGCGGATTGTCTCTATCGGCCGACGTGCGCCAATAGTGTAGCCCGACCCGTGGCGGAATTTCCTGCCGCCGCCGGCGGACCGTTCACAGCTACCGGATGAGGCGCGGGGACGTTGATCCTGACACCGGTCGATGCGTGGGGTTAGAGGACTGCCCCATCGGCCGCCCGCACCTCCGGCGCGAATCCGACTCCACAGGAGTCGGCGTGGACGTCACTGCCACCGCCCCGTGAACAGCCGCTCCTCCTTCAACGCCTCCCGGTCCAGCGGCTCCACGTGCCCGTCGACGAACAGCACGTTCGCCTTCTTGTTGTGCCGGAGGTACTCCAACGACCGGTCCGGGTCAGTCCACTGCTTCCAGTCGTAGAACGTGTCGCCGTTCCCGTCGGTCACGCTCTCCCACGCGTCCCACGCGAACACCACCTGGCTGCTGTGGCGGATCCGGGCGTACTTCCGCCCGTGCCAGATCGTCCCCACGCGGTTGAACAGCGCGATCTCGTCCTTGCTCCCGAACAGCGTCATCCGCTTGGCGTCCGAGAAGCCCGAGTTGTTCCCGCCGTAGCAGTTCTGCGAGTACGACGTGTAGATCGCGCCCTCCTCGAAGGTCAGGCCGTCGCCCTTCTCGCTGGCGGTGGCCGACGGGCAGTTGAACGACTGCTTGGTCATCCCGCCGGCGATCGCGTAGACGACGCCCCAGTACGCCTTGTCGTAAAGGGTCGGGTCGATCATCTCCTCCTTCTTGGCCGGGTTTTGCCAGTTGGTCGCGTTCGACCACCGGCCCAGGAACCCCTTGTTCTGGTCGACGTAGATCTGAACCGCCGTGCCGATCTGTTTCAGGTTGGACGCGCACTTGACCGCGTTCCCCTGCTGCCGCGCCTTGCTCAGCGCGGGCAACAGGATGCTGATCAGCACGGCAATGATGCCGATGACGACCAGTAACTCGACCAAAGTGAAACCACGCCCGGACCTCGCGGCCCGGCGAACGACTGAGGAACTGCACTGCTTCATGCCCGTCGAAGTATGGCGGGCGGTTTGAACGCCGCGTTACCGCGTTGTGAGGGTGCGGTGAACGGGGGTATTCCGGGTGCCATGCCCTCGCACCGCGCCGATCGATGCCGTGCGCCGTGATCCGTCGACGCGGTGCGTGGGCATGCCCCAGTGGCGTTCGCGCGCCGTTCGTCGAGGGTTCGAACGCACCCGGGGCATGCCCACGCGAGCCGGCGATCAATTTCGCGAGAACGGCACAACCAGCGGCTCGCGAGGGCATGGCACCCGACATCCCAAATCCCGCGCCATGACAATTGACCATTAACCATGGACAATTGACGAACCCGTGCCGATCCAACTCCGCAACCTCCGCCTCGCCACCCCCCTGCTGCTGGCCCCGATCGCCGGGTACTGCGACCTCGCGTTCCGGCTGATCGCCCGCTCCTGCGGCGGCGTCGGGCTCGCCTGCACCGACCTCCTCGACCCCGAGGCCATCGCCCGCGAGACGCCCAAGACCCTCCGCCTCGCCGCCACCAACGCGGACGACTCGCCCCTCTCCATGCAGCTCTACGGCGGCGACGCCCAAAAGCTCTGCGACGCCGCCCGCTGGGCCGCCAACCGCGGGGCCCACGTGATCGACATCAACATGGGCTGCCCGGTCGACAAAGTCCTCAAAAAGGACGGCGGGTCGAAGCTGCTGTGCGACCCGGACAACACGCTGCGGCTCGTCGAGAAAGTCCGCGCCGCCGTGCCGGACGTGCCGCTGACCGCCAAGCTGCGCCTGGGGTGGGACGACTCGTCCATCGTCGCCCCCGCGCTCGCGCGGCGGCTCGAGGGCGCGGGCATCGAGATGATCACGATCCACGGCCGCACGACCGCCATGAAGTTCTCCGGCGTCGCCCGCCTCGACGGCATCGCCGAGGTCGTCGCCGCCGTCCGCACGATTCCCGTCGTCGGCAACGGCGACGTCCGCACGCCCGAGGACGCCAAGCGTATGCTCGATCACACGGGTTGTGCCGGCGTCATGATCGGCCGCGGCGCGCTGGCCCGCCCGTGGATCTTTCGCGACGCGTGGGCCTACCTGCAGACCGGCCGAACCCCGCCCGAGTTCACGATCGACGAAACGTGCGCGCTCATGCGCACCCACTTCCGCCACATCGTCCAATACCGCGGCGAGCGCTTCGCCATCCAGGAGTTTCGCAAGCGCGTCAGTTGGTGGGCCAAGTCCATGCACCCGTGCCAGGAGATGAAGGAGGCGATGCGGCATTTGCAGTCGCCGGCACACTTCGACGACATCGTCGCGGAGTTCATCACTTGGCGCGCGAGCCGCGGCGGCGAACCCGTTGCGGAGCTCACAGAG
>DATHXE010000638.1:0-5855 GCA_035459845.1 Tepidisphaeraceae bacterium
GGCTTCCTGGCGTACACCCTCGCGGCGCTGCGCGCCTCGCGTGTGCCGATCTACGCCTTCACCGACGATGAAGCGCTTTTCCGCCAGCTTCTGTTGCCGTGGGGCGTCGAGCCGTTCCTGATGCCGTTCACCGACGGCGACCCCGAGCAGACGATCCGGGACGCCCTCACGTACCTCAAACGCCGCGAGTGGTGCGAGAAGGGGACGTGGCTGGTCGTGATCACCAACGCGCTGGCCCGGGATAAAATTATCGACACGATTCAGGTGCGGCAGGTCGAGTAGGGCGGCCAACGGCGCCGACCCGCGCCGAATTGTCCCCACTGTCATCCCGAGGTGCTCCGAGGGATCTGGCCTCGAACGTGAAGGCCCTTTCGATGTTGGCGCGAGTGATTCGCTGCGCGACCCGCCCGCTGAAGCGGGCTCGCCTTTACCAGTCCGCCTGCATTTCCTGGACGATCGCCAGCGCGAGGCGCTCGACGGCCTGCTGGCTGCCGAAGGCCGAGCCTTCGCCGAGGGTGGAGTAGTAGGGGGCCGTCTGCTGGAAGTTGCGCCGCTCGGCGAGCATCTTGCCGGTGCGCAAGTCCTTCCACCGCAGGTTCATGTTGATGGTGTAGAGCTGTTCCTGCGGGAGGTTGGTGCGGACGTCGCGCGTCAGCGTGGGCACGTCGATCGACGTGATGTCGGCCTCGAGGACCGTGTCGGCCTTGTCCTTGGTGGCGACGCGGTAGGGAGTCTTGGCCTCGATCTGCTTGACGACTGCCTCGGTCAGCTTGATCTCGACGCCCCGCCGAAAGTCGCGGTTGGTAAAGACCGGCACGGCGACCGTCCGCACGTCCTCGCGGTAGAGCGACGCCCAGCGGTAGCCGGTCGGCTTGGGGTCGTACGAGCCGACGGTCTGGTAGCCGCAGCCGGTCACGCACGACGCGAGCAATACGATCGCAAGACCACGGTTCATCGCATCCACTCTCTTTGTCGTCTTCCGAGCACGGAAGAGGCCTGTGTCACTTCAGTGACCGGGAGCCGAACCCGTCACCTACCGCGCCGCCGCGCTCGGCTGCGTCGCAGCGGTCTGCTGCGCCCACTGCGGCAATCGGGCCAGCTCCGCCCGCGCGGTCGCCGCTTCGGGCGCGTTGGGGAAGTTCTTGATCACGTACTGGTAGTAGAGCGCCGCGGACTTGGGCTGATTCGTCTTCGTGTAGAACGCCGCCGTCTGGTTGTGCTTGCGGGCGACCGCCGAGTCGATCCGCTCGATGATCGCGGCGACGTTCTCCTGGCGGGCGAGCTCGGGGTAGTCGTTCTGGATCTCCTCGAGCGCCGTGCGGGCGTTGATGACGGGAGTCGGGTCAAACTTGGTGCCCTTGAACTGGGCGAGCTGGGCGAACGCGCGCTTCAGCTTCACCTGAGGGATCTCCGGGCTCCGACTGTAGTCCTTGATCAGTACCTGGTACGCGTCGGCGGCCAGGTCGTAGTCGGCGTTGGCGTAGTAGTAGTCGCCGGTGCGCCGCAGTGCCTTCTCGGCGAGGGGCGACCCGGGCGAGCGCTGCTGGATGCGGAACAGCATCTCAATGGCCTCGTCCTGGGCGCCCAGGATCGGCATGCCGAGGAACTTGTTCTTGTACCCGTTGAGGTAGGCGTCGGCGATGTCGTACTGGCGTTCGAGGGCGGCGTAGAAGTACCGGCTCTCGGGGTACAGGTCCATCAGCTCGTCGAAGTTGTAGTAGGACTCGACGCGCTCCCCGACCTTGAAGTTGGCGACGCCCAGGAGGAACAGGGCGCGGTCGCGCAGGGCGGCGTCGCGCGGCTGGCGCTTGATCCAACCGAGGACGAGCGACTTGGCGGCGGCGGGGTTGCCGGTCTCGAGGATCTCGGCGGCCCGGTCGATCGCCGGGTCGCTCACCGGGGCCGTGGTCGGCGACTTGACCGGCTCCCAGTAACGGCCGGCGCGGAGTTCGATCGTCTGGGGCTCCAACCCTCCGGCGGGCGCCGCGCAGAGCACGGCGGTCACGAGGGCGAGCGCGTACGGGATTCGGGTCATGGGTCGGATTGTAAGGTTCGAGCGATTGGATGCCAGCAGGGGGGGGCGATGCCCGAAACAAGCCGGGGCAGAGTCGTCCGGGCTCCGCCCGAAGCGCCGCCCCAGATCGGTTCCCCATCGAGGATCCGCTCCTTTGACAACACCCCGAACTCACCCCGATACTCGCCCTCATGACCCACCCGTTCGCCCGCGCCATCGCCGCCACCCTGGTTCCCTTCGCCCTCGCCGGCTGCTGCACACCGGTGGACGCGCCCCCCGCCAAGCCCGCTGCCACGAAGCCGGCTGCCCAGGCTACCGCCGCGGACGACAAGACGATCTCGCTCTTCGACGGCAAGACGCTCAAGAACTGGAAGTCCAGCGAGTTCGGGGGCGACGCCGAGCCGCAGGTGGAGGACGGGAAGCTGATCGTCGGCGTCGGGGCGACGCTCAGCGGCGTGACCTACACCGGGCCCGCCCTGCCGAAGGTCGACTACGAGATCGAGCTGGACGCGCAGAAGCTGAGTGGGGACGACTTCTTCGTCGGCCTGACGTTCCCGTACAAGGACAACTTCGCCACGCTCGTCCTGGGCGGGTGGGGCGGGGGACTGGTCGGGATCTCCAGCGTCGACAACATGGACGCGGCCAACAACGACACCGGCACCACCATGAACTTCGAGCGGAAGAAGTGGTACCACGTGAAGGTGCGGGCGACCGACAAGAAGATCGAGGCGTGGGTCGACAACGAGCAGGTCGTCAACCTCGAGACCGAGGGGAAGAAGATCGACCTCCGCATCGACATCGAAAACGCCCGCCCGTTCGGCCTGGCGACCTACCAGACCGCGGCGGGGTACAAGAACATCGTCGTCCGCAAGCTGTGAGCGGATCGCGCGCGCTATCGGAATGATCGGTACACCGTCATCCTGAGCGCAGCGAAGGATCTAGCCTCGGTCGTCGAAGGCCGTTCGCAAAGGCGAGCGGGCTTCGACGTTTGGGCTAGATCCTTCGGAGTACCTCAGGATGACGGGGTGCGTCGGTCTGCGCTATTCGTTCAGTTCAATTCCTTAACCCGGATGTTCCGGTACTCCATCGTCCCGCGGTCGGCTTCGAGGCCGATGCCGCCCGTCGCGGGGAGCTTCATCGCCTCTTCGAGCACCACGCCGTTGCAGGTCGCGTGGCCGACGTCGCCCTTGACGACGACGACCATCTCGTTCCAGTCCTGGGCCTTGTACTTGTCGCCCATGAGCTTGAAGTACTTCTCCGGGCCGGCGACCTTGTAGTCGCGGCACTGGAGCTGCGGGCCGCGGACGAAGATGCCGCTGTCGGCGTTGACGCCGGCGCGGAACTCGAGGCGGAGTTCGAAGTCCTTGGGGAACTGCGCCGTCGTCCAGAGCTGTTTGATCCGCGGTTCGCCTTCCTTGGCCGGGTTGACGACGATGATCCCGCCCTCCTTGGCGGTGTACCGGCCGTCGGACGACTCGGTCTTCCCGTCGAACTTCTCGGTCACCTCGCCGGCGAACTTCGGGCCGGCTTTGTAGCCCCAGCCGGTCAGGTCCTTGCCGTTGTACAACTCGGTCGCGCCCGCGGCGGCCGCGGCGGGCTTCTTGTCGTCGGCGGCGAACGACAGGGCGGCGACGCAGCAGACGATCGAGAGCGAAAGGGAAGCGGTCAGTCGCAACATGAAATGCTCCTCGGGGGTAAGGGTCCGTGTCGCATCTTACACATCTCCCCGCTGGTTGTTAGTGCGACTTGCACCACTCCCTGGCGCGAACAGATCGATTCGGGTGGGGTACGCGCGCCATGCCTTGCACGATGGACTACCGCCCGCCCGCCGCTCTACGCTGCGGCCGTAGCCTGAGGTGCCGTCGCCGTCCTCAAGCCGTCGACGAACGCCGCAAGATCCACCAGTCGCACCGGCGCCGGAACGGGCGATATTGCGCCGGCGCCTCCGGGCGTGACGGGACCCGCGGTCACCCACAAGATCGGCACGGGCGGCGCGCCGCCGGCACGGGCGGTCGTTCGCGCGAGGTCGTGCTGCGACGGACCGAACGATTCCGGCGACCGCGACACGACCACGATCGCATCCGGACTCGGCGCCATCGGGTCCGTCGGCAGGCCCGCCCGGCATTGCACTTCCGCGAGGCCGCTCAGCGCGCTTTCGATCGGATCGAATCGCGAGAGACTCGGATCCCGCACCAGGCACACCTTCACCGGCCTCGTCCGGAACATGGGTTCGAGCAACCTCCTCTCTTCCGTCTTCGACAGCCGGGCGAGCATCGCGGTCAGGCAGAGAACTTCAGACCGCAGGCGCTCGGCATCCGGCAACGCCGGGTTCGGATCCCCGGTCACCGCACGGCAAAGCGACTGCGGCAGCGGCGACACCGTCGACGCGGGGCCCGATGCGAGGAAGATGCCGTTCGCGTAGTTCTCCGCCATCCAGAGAATGCGGGCCATCGGGTGAGTCGACTGCTCCGGCCGTGGCCCGTGCAGGATCTCGATCGGCTCGCGAATGGCGTCCGGCAGCCCCATGAGGCGGAAGATCGACTTGCTCAGTTCCGCACACGTGATCCCCAGAAGTTCGCGCTCGACCCACTGCCGTGGCCGGCCGGTCTGCTCGGCCGTCTCGACGACCGCCCGGATTTCGGCGCCGAAATGCAGGTGGAGGAAGATCTCCGCCAGGTCGTGGCAGAGGCCGACCACGTAGGCCAGGCCCGCCCGGTCCGGATGGCTGGCGCCGGCCAACTGCTCGCAGAGCTGGGCGACGGCGAACGAGTGTTGCCAGCACAGGATCGGGTTGAACCCGTCGGCGCTGCTCTCGGGCATCATGTCGAACACGCCCAGCGCGGCGGCGAGGTTCCGCACCGTCGCGCAGCCGACTTTCCGGATCGCGTCCGGAATGGTGCTGACGACCGGCCGGCCGGAGGCGTACGCCGCGCTGTTGGCAGCCTGCAGCACGCGGGCGGACAGCATCGAGTCGCGCGCGATCAGTTGCGCGAGGTCGGCCACGTTCCCGTTGGGCGATGCCGCCGCGGCGATGACCTGCGCGACGACGCCGGACAGCGTCTTCATCTGCATCGCCTTCTCCGCGCGCGCCAGGCACTGCTCGCGCGTCAGCAGCGGCCGCGTCGCCGGGGCGACGGCCTTCCGCGGCGCCGCGATCGCCGTTGCAGAGTCCGGGGCGCTCGGCGCCACCGCGGGCTTGGCCGCCGCGGCGTCGGCGGCAGCCACTTCGGCCGGTTTCCGATCCCGCGATCCGTCGGCGGGCGCGTGCGACTTACCCCCCAGCGCGCCCGTCACCCGGCCGAGCAGGTCGGTGAGCGAGAAGCGCGACTTGAGCAGGTAATCCTTCACCCCGAGCTTGGCCGCCTCCAGCACGTGCCGCTTCTCGCTCATCGCCGTCAACAGGATGACCGGGACGCCCACCAGCGCCGCGTCGGCCCGGATCGCGCGCAGGCACGTCAACCCGTCCATGACCGGCATCGCCAGGTCGAGCAGGATGAGGTCCGGCCGACTGGCGCGAGCGGTGGCGAGCGCCTCCAGCCCGTTGGACGCGGCGGCGGTCTGATACCCCGCCAAGCGCAGGGCCGCGGCGATCGGGTCGCGGAAGATCGGCATGTCGTCGACAACCAGGATCGTGGTCATGCTGAGTTTCCCTTCACCCCCAACTGGGGAAAGAACTGGATCTTGTCTTTGGTTTCCAACGGCCGTTCCAGGTCCGCCCGAAGCCGCACGCGTATGGTCGTGCCCCGGCCGGGGGCGGAGTCGATGCGGATCACGCCGCCGTGCGCGGACGCGATCGCCCGACAGATGGCCAACCCCAGCCCGGTGCCCTCGACGTGGTTGG
>DATHXE010000639.1:0-5013 GCA_035459845.1 Tepidisphaeraceae bacterium
CGCGACCGCCGGGTGGGGGGCCGCCCCCGTTGCCTCCGCGCGGATAGTCGGTCGCGGGTTTAGAGCACGGCGAGTCTTTGCGACGGGAGCACTCACGTGCACCTTCGGTGCGACCGCTAAGTACGTCCTTGGTATCCCAGGGTGGGTTGCACGCGGGAAATGAGAAACCCACGGAACGGCTCCGTGGGCTTGGGTCTGTGATGAGTTTTTCGGTCGGTCACGCGCCAATGACGCCGCCGCGGTCGTCGGCCCACCAGCCGACTACGGCCCGGTGGACAGCGCCCTCGTCGCGGCCTAGCCAGGTGGCGCAGGTGGCGACCGCGTGGCGGGCCTGCTGCGGGGTCTCGAAAACCTGCTCGATGCTCCGCTGGGACTTGGGGGTCCGCCAAGCCTCGAGCAGGTTGCCCACCGTGTACAGGCGGAGGACGTGCTGAAGGGTCAGGGCGATCTCCGGCTTGATGACCTCGGTCAGCGGCAGCTCCATGATCGGGTTGTTCAGCATCGCGGCGCGTCTCCCATTCTCCCGGTCGGCTCGATCACCCTAAGACCTGATTCCCAAACCACTTGTGCCCGTTTCAGTGGCCGGGGCCGGTCACAAATCGGCCCCGCGCGAAGTTGGTGAAGGTGAGGTCAATTCAGACTAACTTTCCCAGGATCAAAGTCAATTTATTCAGGGATATCGGACATCGCGGGCGGGTGTTGCGTGGGTACCACCGCGTGAGGAGATAGACCCGCAGGCGCACCATCGGTTGGTAAGGTGGCGGACTTCTGTCCTGGGAAAAGATCCCGGGCGGCATCTGGGTCGATGGCGCTCCGGGCGCTCTGCACCGGCTATTGGGGCGTGCGCGGCGATTGCTTGACACTCCGTACCCCCCTTCTTACTTTGGCCAGCGGTGCGCGATGGGTCGCCGCGGGCCATACGCCCGCGCGCGACTTCGCGGTTCCCTGGTTCGGCATCTTCAGTGCGAGAGAAAGGTTAGACGCGTGACGACCCCTTCGTTTCTGCAAGGCAATACGGCGGTGATCGGGCTCCAGTGGGGGGACGAGGGGAAGGGGAAGATCGTCGACTTCCTCGCCGAACACGCCGACGTGGTCGTGAGGTACTGCGGCGGGGCCAACGCCGGGCACTCGGTGAAGATCGGAGGGAAGAAGTACGCGACCCACCTGCTCCCGGTGGGCGTGTTCCGGCCTAACGTGGTCTCGATCATCGGGAACGGGGTGGTCCTCGACCCGGAAGTGCTGCTGCGCGAGATCGACGAGTTCCTCGGCCACGGGCTCCCGATCAGCCCGGCGAACCTGAAGGTGTCGTACAAGGCCCACGTCGTGATGCCCTGGCACAAGGCGGAGGACGAGTTCCGCGAGGCGGCGGCGGGGGCCGGCTCGATCGGCACGACCAAGCGCGGGATCGGCCCGACGTACGCCGACAAGATGCACCGGACGACCGCGATCCGCGTCAACGATCTGACGGACGAGGCCCGGCTCAAGGAGAAGATCGACCGGATCCTGGGGGACCGGAACAAGGTGTTCAAGGCGCTCTACGACGCGCCGCCCTTGGACCCGCGGCCGATCTTCGAGAAGTACCGCGAGTACGGGCGGCGGTTGGCGCCGTTCATCGACGACTCGACCCACCTGCTGATGCAGGCCGCGCGGGACGGCAAGCGCGTACTGTTCGAGGGCGCGCACGCGGTGCTGCTGGACGTGGACCACGGGACGTACCCGTACGTGACGAGCTCGAATTGCTCGGGGCTGGGGCTGTTCACGGGAAGCGGCGTCCCGCCGCAGTACGTGCAGAACTACATCGGGATCGTCAAGGCGTACTCGACGCGCGTCGGGGGCGGGCCGTTCCCGACCGAGCAGGACAACGAGACCGGCCAGTACATCCGCGAGCGCGGGAACGAGTACGGGACGACGACGCGCCGCCCCCGGCTGTGCGGGTGGTTCGACGCGATGGCGGTCAAGTACGCGGTCGACCTGTGCGGGATCACTCATGTGTGCGTGACGCTGCTGGACGTGCTGAGCGGGTTGGACCGGTTGCAGATCTGCACGGGCTACAAGTACCGCGGGCGGACGCTGGAGTACTTCCGCAGCGACATGGACACGCTGGCCGAGGTCGAGCCGGTGTACGAGTCGCTCCCCGGCTGGCGCGGGGACATCAGCGGCGCGAGGCGGTTCGAGGAACTCCCCCCCGAGGCGCAGCAGTACGTCAAGCGGGTGGAACAACTGATCGGCGCGCCGGTGCGGATGGTCAGCGTGGGCCCGGAGCGGACCGCGACGTTGATCCGATAGGAGATCGACGCGCGATCGTCTTCGCTCGAAAGAAAACAACCCACGGAACAGATTCCGTGGGCTTTCTTTTGCGCACTGCGAACGTCGGTTTTCCGGGGACTCAAGTCGCGATCATGTCCGTGATCACCTTCGTCCCAATCCCGACGGGTCGATCCAGAGGGACTCCCGCGGCGGTCAGGAGCGTTCCCATTAGGTCCCCCTGGTTCGCTTTCGTCTGGATGAAGCGACCCGTGTTCAGTGCCCCCCCTCCCTTACCTGCGATGACGAACGGCAGGTTATTCCGCGCGTGCTTGTCGCCGTCTTCCAACCCCGAGCCCCACATCATGATGCAGTTGTCCAGCAGCGTGCCGTCGCCTTCCTGGAGGGCCTGCATGCGCTTCACCACGTGGGCGAACTGGGCGACGTTGAACGTGTTGATCTTGGCGACCTTGTCGATCTTGACCGGGTCCTTGCCGTAGTGGGTGCAGGAGTGGTGCTTGTCGGGGAAGCCGAGCTCGGGGTAGGAGACGCCGTTGGGCGTGGAGCCGATGTAGGTGCTGACGCGGGTCAGGTCGGTCTGGAAGGCGAGGATCGTCAGGTCGCACATGACCTGCATGTACTCGCTGCGCTTGTCGCCCTCGGGCATGCGGATCTCGATCGGGGCGGAGCGGTTGAACGCGCGGCTGGCGGTGCGGACGCCGGCCTTGGCCCTGGCGGCCTCGAGCTGCCGCAGCTGGATCGCGGCGATGCGGCGCTCGACCGAGCGGACCGAGTCGAGGTACTCGTCCAGCTTGCGGCGGTCGGCGGGGCCGAGGGTCGAGCGGAAGTCGCGGGCGCCGCCGAGGACGAGGTCGAGCATCGAGCGGTCGAGCGCGTCGTTGGCGGCGGCGGTCTTGCCGGCGGCGCCGGCCTGCATCTCGTCGCGGCACTGGAAGAGGCGCTTGAGGACGGACTGGGGGTTGACCTCCGCCGGCAGCGGCTGGGTGGGGCCGCGGTAGCTGCAGTGGGAGTAGTAGGCCTCGTTCAGGCCCTCCTGGTTTTCCTTGTGGGTCTGCGGCATCGTCGCGAGCTCGAGCGACGGGAGCGGGGTGAACGCGCCGATCGAGTTGGCGGCGATCTGGTCGGCGGAGATCGCGATGTTGACCTTGTCGCGGCGGTGGGTGTTGGGGAGCGTGGCGGTGAGCCAGGTGGAGAGCTCGAGCGCGTGGGGCGCGCCGTTCATCGGGTTGATCGGGACGCCGGACACGCCCTTGACCAGCATGCACTGGTCGAGGACGCCGCGGAGGGGCTCGAGGATCGGCGGCGGGCTGGTGACGAACTTGGCGGGGTCGGTGGGCCAGAAGCGGTCCATGATCACGCCGTGGGGCATGTACATGAAGCCGAGGCGCACGGGGGGCTTGTACGGAGCGGCGGTGGGCGCATCCGCCCACCCCATCTGCTCCATCAGCGGCAACCCGAGCGCGACGCCGAGCCCGCGGAGACACGTCCGACGACTGAGGCGGGTGTTATTTGGCATTCGGGTCTCCGGGGCTGGTGAGGCGGCGATGGGTGAAAGGATAACTCGTCACGACGCCCACGACGAGGGTCTGCATGCGCCGGCCGTCTTTGGCCAGGGCGTCGGTGAGGTTGTCGACGACGACCTCATCATACCCTTCGAGCTGGCGGCAGAGGGCGTAGGCGAGCATCCGGCCCGTCAGGTTGCGGGCGAAGTCGTCGGTGCGGCCGGCGATGATCTGCTTGAGCTGGGCGGGCGTCGAGAAGCGCTTGGCGCCGGGGAGCTGGCCGGCGGCGTCGATCGGGCCGCCCGAGTCGTCTTTGTCGCGCCAGCGGCCGATCGCGTCGAAGTTCTCGAGGCCGAAGCCGATCGGGTCGAGGACCTTGTGGCAGCTCGCGCAGGCGGGGTTGGCGACGTGCATCTCCGTCCGCTGGCGGAGGGTCATGTTGGCGATCTTCTTCTGGTCCTGCTTGTCGAGCGCGGGGACGTTGGCGGGCGGGGGCGGGACGTGCTCGCCAAGAACCTGCTCGAGCACCCACACGCCGCGGTTGACCGGGCTGGTGCGGTCGGGGAAGGAGGTCGTCGCCAGGACGCCGGGCATGGTGAGGATGCCGCCGCGGTTCGGGTCGGTCAGCTTCACCTTCCGCATCTGCGGGCCGGCGACGTCCTTGACGCCGTAGATCGGGGCGAGCTGGGCATTGAGGAACGTGTCGTCGCCGTCGATGAACGTGGCGAGGGAGGCGTTGTCGCGGAGGACGGACTCGAACACGAGGCGGGCCTCATCGTACATCGCCGCGCGGAGGGCCGGCGTCATCTGCGGGAACTTGGCGGGATCGAAGGCTTTACCCGCGAGCTTGTCGACGCCGAGCCACTGGGCGCCGAAGCCGTCGAAGAGGGCGCGGGCGCGCGGGTCGGCGATGAGGCGCCGCGCCTGGGCCGCCAGGACGGCGGGGTCGCGGAGCTTGCCGGCGTCGGCGAGGGCGGACAGCTCGGCGTCCGGCATCGTCGCCCAGAGGAAGTACGACAGGCGGGCGGCGAGCTGGTGGTCGTCCAGTGCGACGATGCCCCCCCCTTCGCCCCCCCCTTCCGGCGCGGTTTTCGAGGCGGACGGGCCGGGCGTGATGAAGACGAACTGGGGCGAGACGAGGATCGCCTTCACCATCAGGCGGAGCGAGTCGGCGTGCGACTTGCCCTGGCCGGCGGCGAGCGCGTAGACGCGGAGCAGCGTGTCGAGTTCGGCGTCGGATGGGGGG
>DATHXE010000640.1:0-28943 GCA_035459845.1 Tepidisphaeraceae bacterium
AACAGGGCCATGATCGCCCGGCCGAGCGCGACGAGGATCTCCCACCCGCGCCGCGCGACGGTCGTGCGGAGCGTGTGCAACATCTCCCGCTCGAACAGGCGGCCGGCGGGCGTGTTCAGGACGAGGTTGACGCCCAGGAAGGCCAGCCCGACGACCAGCCACTGGCTCGCGGCGGGCGTGGTGTCGGGGACGAACAGCCAGACCAGGCCCGCGACGAGCGCCGGCTTGACCGTGTACCGGCCGACCGCGCGCATGGCCCGCGATTTGAAGAACGCCAGCACCGCCGGGCGCGTGAGCACCCAGCGCGGGCCGGCGATCAGGGCCTTGTACAAACCGCGCCCGACGGCCTTGAAGGCGCGCCCGACCGCCCGGCGGAACGGCGGCACGTTGATCACGCCGAGCAGGAATACGGCCAGCGCGAGCAGCACCCACCAGTGGTTGAAGACCGCCTGGTGCGCCTCGGCCGCCTTGACCGCGGTGTCGGTGCTCGTGGGGGCGAGCGACTCGACGGCGGCGTCCTTGATGCCGGTGACGGCCTCGGTCTTCCCGCCGCGGGCCTTGAGGATCAGCTTGCCGACCGAGTGGTCGAGGCCCTCGAGGATCAGGAAGGCGCCGCCGACGGGCAGGACCGCGAGCTTGGTGACCAGCCGGCCGACCGCCGTCGCGAAGAACGTGGCGCTGAGGCGGTGGAACCCGCGCAGGTAAACCTCGCCGTGGTGGTAGACCAGGTCGAGGCGCTGGGCGAGTCGCTTGTCGATGCGGAGCAGGGTGTCGCCGCGGAGGAAGTCGCGCGGCGAGAGGTCGTCGAGCTTGACCTGGTTGCGCGAGACGGCGTCGCGGACGTCGGAGAAGCGCAGGTAGCCCCGCTGGGCGATCGTGTCGAGGAGCTCTTCGAGGAGCTTGGCGCGGGCGACCTCCTCGGTGACCGAGCGCGGGCGCAGGCCGCCTTCTGCGAGTGCCAGGTCGACCTGTGGGCGGAGGGCGGCGCGGAGCGCGTGCTCGACGCCGGCGACGGCGGAGTGGAGCAGGCGCCCGAGCGCCGATCGGGTCGGTTCCGAGACGCGGGCGCGGGCGGTGCGCTTGAGCGCGGAGCGCAGGGCCTTGAGTGTGAGGGCCAGTCGCTGGTTGGGCTGCGGGCGCTTGAGCGGGCGTTTGCCGCGCTCCAGGCACCACTCGACGACGTTGACCGAGTAGAGCTCGCGCTCGTGGTGGACGCAGACGGTCTGGAGGTCGTAGAGGAGGCGGCCCTCGGCGTTCCACCACCCGCCGGCCGCGTTGTCGAGTAGTTCGCCCAGGGCGGCGCGCCAGTCGGCGGCGTCGGGGGCGGACAGGTGCAGGGCGGGCGTGAGCCGGCGGACCAGGTCGTCGAGGTCGACCCAGGCGGCGGTGCGGACGGCGGCGGCGTCGGGGCGGCCGGTGCGGCTGGCGCGCATGCGCAGGATCCCCGCCCGCACGTCGTTGCCGACGGCTTCGGCGCGCGCCGCCCGGGCGAGCAGGGCGTCGACGCGTCCCGCGTCGGTGGCCGCCAGCGTCGCCAGACGCCGGGCCGGGGGCGCGGCGGCGGGGGTGAGGCCCGTCGTCGGGTCGACGGCGCCGGTCGGGCGGGTCTGGTCGAACAAGGCGTCGGCCGGGACGTCTTGCGCAAGCAGCGATCGTACGGCCGCGTGATCGGCGACCGACGGGAAGTACGCGGGGAGCGCGGCGGATTGGAAGTAGGTTAGCGACAAGTACAGGGCGGCGAACTCGGCGTAGGCGGCGGCGTCGGTGGCGGTGGCCGAAAGATATCGGTCCTTGAGCAGGACGAACCGGGCCTCGTTGAACTGGGGGCGGCCCAGTTGGTGGATCCGCCGCTGGGTCGCCGCGTCGTCGGTGAGTGCGGCGGCGACCCGGGCCCGCACCCGCGCGTAGAACAACAGCCGCCAATACCGGACGAGCATTTGGGCGGGGGGGGTGTCCTGCAGTTCCTCGGGGTCGGGCTCGGCCAGGACGACGCTCAGGCCGTCGCCGTCGTCCGGGAATGTAAGGTCGAGGTCGGCCGACAGTTGCACCAGGCGGCGCGTCGGCAGGGCCAGCGCCCGCGTCCGCGTGCCGGCCGCGTCCTGGGATTCGATCAGGTGCTCGAGGGCCCACTCGGGCGCGAGCACGGCACGCGCGTCCGCCCCGCTCGGGAGGGCCAGCTCGAGCGCCTGGCGGGTCAGGTGCTCGGCGGCGGGCGGCGCGGTCGCGGTCGTCGGGGCGTCGGTGGTGGTCAAAACGGCGGTCTCCGGCGGGTTCGGGGGCTGAGGATGATAGCCGAACCCGAAATCGGGCGGCAGGGCGCGCGGGGTCCGGTTGGTGGGGTTGGGTGGGTCGTTCGCCAGGTCCGTGAAGGGGCGGGGGGCGTCCGGGGGATTTTCCGGGTTGCCGGCGGTCAAGACGTTATCCGCGGCGCTCGATGGGAGGGGTGGGCCGTCGATGCGTTGGCGACGGGTCCGCGAATCTCGGCTCGGACGCGACAGGCAGGAAGGATAGGCCAAATGAAGTTCGGAACTCGGCTGGGCGGGATGGTGCTGGCGGCGGCGGCGGCGTGGTGGGCGCCGGCGGCGCGGGGCGAATTCTTCTTCTGGCTCGACGGGCGCGGGTCGACGTCTGCGCCGGGCGTGACGGGGTCGATCTTCCTCACGAACGACAACGTCGCGCAGGTCGACGCGTTCCTGGCGAAGCAGGGGGCCGGCACCAAGGCGGTCAAGGTGGAGGCCGTGCTCACGCAGGCGACGGTCGACGCGATCTTCAACAAGTACAAGGTCGACTACACGTTCCTCGATTATGAGGGCGCGAATGCGACGGCCAACGCGACGGCGACCGTGGCGCGGATCAAGGCGTCGACGATGACCGGCCCGGCGGTGGCGGCGAACCGGGCGTACGTGTCGAACTTCGCATACTCGCCGGCGTACGGCGACCCGAGCGCGCCGAACAACGGCGCGGCGCAGGCACTGTCGGCGACGTACGCGTCGGTCGGGCTGAACATGGTGTCGAACGACCTCTACCCGGGGCTGGGGAGCTTCCGCGGTCCGGCGTCGGGGAATTCGGCCGCGCCCAACGTGCGGTCGGCGCTGTTCGCGGCGCCGGTCGTGCGCCTTTCGTCGGCGTCGGCGGCGCTCCCGAGCGGTCACGCCAACGTGCCGTACGTGAACCGGTTCAACAACTGGATGAACACGGCCCTCGATACCGACGGTGACCCGTCGAACGGGTACAAGTTCGTCACGTCCAACCAACTCCCGTCGCGCGAGGACTTCAAGGCCCAGGTGCTGCACTATCGGCTCCGCGGGGCGACTGGCGTGCACGGGCTGGACGGCGGCGTCGCCGGGTACACGATGGACCAGTTCCAGGCCGACATCGTCGGCGGGTGGACCGGGCAGGCGAAGGTGAACGACCTGATGGGCCGGGCCGACGCCCGCCTGGCGACGCTCGACACGGTGGCGACGGTCGACGGCGTCAAGCGCCCGCTGGACGAGACGGGCGTGGTCTTCTCGGGCGTCTACTCGCTGGTCGCGAGCCGGATGGTCATGCTCATGTCGAACCTCGACGAGCGGGCGCACACGCTGACGCTCCCGATGAAGGTCGGCGGGAAGAGCCTGGCGGGGCAGTTCCTGCTGGAGGCGGGGAGCCACGAGATGGTGGAGTTCGGGATCAGCGGCGGCAACTGGAACGTGCTGGGCACGACGCCGGTCTTCGAGAGCACGGACGCGGACCGCGCCGGGACGGGCGTGCCGGAGCCGGGGGCGATCGGCGCGATCGCGGTCGCGGCGGCGATGGGATTGATGCGCCGCCGGCGCGCGGCGTAAGCGTCCGTCGCGAGCATCCCCGTTTAGCCGCGACCCGCAGGGCAAGCGTCAGCGCCGCCCGAAGGGGAGCGCGTCGAGCGGGAGATGCGCCAGACACGGGTAAGGCCTCACGGCCGTACCCATGCCACGAGCGTTACTCTGCGACGAGGACTGCAACGGGGCAGTCCGCGAACGCGTCGGCCAAGTCGATGGTCGAGCGCGCGTCGATGGTCGCGCCCGTAAGCACGTTTCGAAGCTTCAGGGGAGTGGGGAGCGGGACGGTCGTGCCGTGCCAGAACTCGCGGGTGGAGTCGAGGTTCAACGCCGCGAGCAACCGGGGGATCAGCACGACGGCGCGCTTGCCGGCGTGGTGGCGCGCGAACGCGAAGCAGTGGTCGGCGCGGGGGCCGGTGGGCGTCAGGCGGAGGTATTCGCCCGCGGAGAAAAGTCCGCGATTGTCGCGGCGGAGGCGGAGGAGGGTGGTCGTCAGGAAGAGCTTGGCGGCGGGGGATGCGGGGTCGGGCGCACGCGCGCTCGCCTGCGGGGTCGCTTGATGCTCCCCCTTCGGGTCGCGGCTAAACAGGGTACCGAGCAGTTCGCGCCGGGCGGCGTAGTCGACGGGGCGCCGGTTGTCGGGGTCGACTAGCGAGAGGTCGGGCAGTTCGGTGCCCTGGTAGGTGTCGGGGACGCCGGGCGCGGTCAGGCGGAGGGCGGTCTGGGCGAGGGAATTGAGGTGGCCGACCTGCGCGACGCGGCGCTGGAAGGGGAGGAAGGCGTCGAGGAAGGCGGGGTCGGTCAGGAGGCGCGAGGCGAAGTCGAGCGTGGCGCGTTCGTAGGGCTCGTTCTGGCGCGTCCAGGTGGTGTGGAGCTTGGCCTCGCGCAGGGCCTTGGTGATGTAGGCGTGGATGCGGGATTCGAAGGCGCCTTGCCCGCTCGATTCCTCCGGCCATGCGCCGAGCAGGGTCTGGTAGATCAGGTACTCGTCGTTCGCGTCGGGCGCGGGGACGCCGTCGACGTCGGTCTTGTGGCGCTGCGCGAGTGCCCGCCAGCGCTCGACGTGGGTGCGCCATTCGTCGGGGATTTCGCTGATCACGTTCAGCCGCGCGCGGACGTCTTCGGACCGTTTGGTGTCGTGGGTCGAGAGACAGGAGAGCGCGTAGGGCCAGCGCTCGGCGCGATCGGTTAAGTACGCGTGAACGTCGGCGGGCGGCATGCCGAACCGCGTGGGCTCGTTGCCGACCTCGTTCAGCGAGAGCAGGCGATTGTAGAGGTAGAAGGCGGTGTCCTCGATGCCCTTGGCCGTCGCCGGGGCGGTCAGCTGCTGGAATTTGGCGGCGAACTTGAGCGCGGCAGCGCGGTCGTCGTCGGTGAACGTCTCGGGCAGGTCCTGCAGGACGGTGCGCGCGACGTAGTGGAAGACGGCGGGCTCGACGGGCCGGTTTCGGCGGATCGCTTCGTCGACGGCGGCCCTCTCGTGCGCGCGGTCGGTGTCGGAGACGCCGGCGGGCGAGACGTACGTGCGGTAGACGGGAAAGCAGGCGATCAGCTCCGTCAGCGCGTCCCGCAGGCCGCGGAGCGTGAAGTCGCGCGAGCCGCGTTCCCGCCCGGCGAGGTCGTGGAGGCGCGTGGCGAGCGTGTGCAGTTCGCTCGACAGGGCGGTGTCGAGGATGAGCTTCTTTTTCTCGTAGGTAAGCGTGTGAAAATCGGTCAGCACGGAACAAGCCGGGGCAGAGGGCGCGGGCTCCGCCCGGAGCGCCGCCCCGGATGAGTCCGCGCCGGGCGCTTTCAAGACCGACTCGTAAGTCCGCGTGAGTGACTCTTCTCCCGCGGGGTCGACGAACAGCGCGTTGACGACGTTCAGGAAGTCGTAGCCACTCGTACCGTGGACGGGCCAGGTGGGAATCAGGGGCTCGCTGGGCGCGAGGATCTTTTCGATCGTCACGTAGAGGGGGAGCAAGTCATGAGTCCGGAGTGCTGAGTCCTGAGTGTCTGGGGAACGTCCGTTGTGATGTTGTCGGGTCGTCCATTGATTCAGGAGTTGCGGCTTGACCGCGTCCCAGTCCAGCGATTTGAACTGCGGGTCGGTGTCGACGAGGTGTTTGGCGCAGGCGAGGACGTAGTGGGATTGGAGGCGGTGGAAATACTCGGCGGGGTCGTGGAGGCCGTCGGGGTGGTCGATGCGGAGGCCGGTCAGGTGGCCCTGCGCAAGCAGCTTTAGCGGGAGGGCGTGGGTGGCTTCGAAGACGTCCTCGTGTTCGACGGCCAGGCCGGCGAGGTCGTTGATGTCGAAGAACCGGCGGTAGTTGATCTCGTCCGGGGCGACGCGCCAGTAGGCCAGGCGGTAGCACTGGCGCGCGAGGAAATCGTCGAGGGCGTCGAACGAGCGGGCGTCGCCGGGGGCGCCCGTGAGTGCGGCGAGCGCTGAGTCGATCGCGGCTCGGGCGGGGGGACTCGAGCGCGTGAGCGCGATCAGGCGGCGCTTGAGAGCCTCCTTATCGTCGTGGCGTCGGGCGGCGTCGGGCTCGGTGCGATCGGGAAGAGCGTGGACGGTTTCAAGGATGGCGCGATACGCGCGGGCGTCGGGGTGATCGGGGGCGAGCTTCTGGTCGAGCGCTACGAGACCGATTAAGAGGACGAATCGGAAGGAGCGCGGGGAGATCGGAAATCGTCGGTCGTAGTAGTGGAGGGCGAGGGGGAAATAGTTCTCGTCGTCCGTCGACTCGGCGTCTTCGAACGTCAGCCGCAGCTCGCCCGACTCGAGCGCCTCCGCGTACGGCTTGCCGAGCAGGGGGAGCAGGACGCGGCCCTTCATGTCCGGCCGCGGGTTGGCGTCCCAGGCGATGTCGAAGCAGTGGGCGAACTTCGACGCCGGGCCGTTCTCGAGCACGTCGTTCCACCACGTGTTGTCGTTCGTCGCGACGCCGACGTGATTCGGAACGGTGTCCAGGATGTGGGACATCCCGTGTGATTTGAGCACGGCGAGCAGCTCCTCGAAGTCGGCCTGGGTGCCGAGCTCGGGGTTCAGGCGGGCGTGGTCGATGACGTCGTACCCGTGCGTCGAGCCGGGGCGGGCGCGCAGGTAGGGCGAGGCGTAGAGGTGGGTAACGCCGAGCTGGGCGAGGTACGGGACGATCTCGGCGGCGTGGCGGAAGGTGAAGTCTTTGTGGAGCTGGATGCGGTAAGTGGACTCGGGAAGGTGGCGCAGAGAGTGGGCGCGATCGAGCGCGGCGCGGAGGAGGGTGTCGAGTGGGGGCGTGGTCATATGGAATCAGGTACCGGCCGGTCGGTGGCGTGCGAATGTCACACCGGTCGGAGCAGCACCGCGCACCGCCCCGGGATGCGCCAGTTTTCCCCCGGCAGCCGCCAGTCTTCGCCGGTCGTCTCGATTGGCGGGTTGCCGCTGCCGCCGTACCTCGGGTGTTCGGTCGTGAGCTGGGTCTCCCAGACTTTGCCCGACGGCGGCGCCAGGAGTGGCTCGGGGACGATGTCGAGGTGCAGGTCGTAGCCGAAGTTGATCACGAGCAGGCGGTCGTCGTTGGCGGTCGGGTGCGCGGGGTCAGACTCGCCGAAGAAGCGGAGGACGAACGCGTCGTGGCCGAGGACGGCGCCGTCCATGTCGCCGCGCCGCTGCGTGCGCCGAAAGATCGGCTCGGTCCGGCGGATGTCGAGCAGGTCCTTGTGCAGCGCCAGGATCTGCTGGTGGAACCGCTTGTCGCGCTCGTCCCAGTCGAGCTTGCACCGGCCGAACGTCACCGGGTCGCTCGGCACGGGCAGCGCGGCCTGCATCTCCGGGATCGAGACCGACGGGAATTGGGCGAGCTCTTTGCCCCGACCCTTACGGATCATCTCGTTGAGCTCGGGAGTGTGGTCGGCGAAGTAGTTGAACGGGCTCGTCGCGGCCCATTCCTGGCCCTGGAAGAGCATGGGTGTCTGCGGGGCGAGCAGGAGCAGGGCGGTCATCGCCTTCAGGTGGCCGGGCGCGCAGTGGTAGTGCTGGCGGAGCCCCAGGCCGTAGTTGGCAATCTGGTCGTGGTTCTGCGTGTAGTTGACGAACGCGGTCGGCAACAGGTCCAGCGCCGGCGTGCCGCGGCGCTTCTGCTGCCACTTGTAGCGTTGCCCTTGATACAGGTACCCCCACTTGCAGGCGGAGATGAACTCCTGGGGCGTGCCGTGGTAGTCGGTGAAGTAGGCCTCGTTCCGCCCGGACAGGACCACCATGGCCGAGTGGTGGAAGTCGTCGTTCCAGAGCGCGTCCATGCCGCACCCGCGCGGGACGTCGCACGAGCGAACCAGGCGCGTGTCCTGCGGCTCGTTCTCGTTGACCATGTACAGTGGGCGGCGGGGGCTGTCGGCGGCCTTGCGCGCCGCGGCGGTGATGTCGGCCAAAATGTGCCGCTCGCCGTCGTCGTAGATGTTCTGCGTCGCGTCGAACCGGAACCCGTCGAGGTGATATTCGCGCACCCAGTGCACGGCGTTGGCGACGTAGAACTCGCGGACGCCGGCCGAGTGCGCGCCGTCGAAGTTGATCGCCTCGCCCCAGTCGGTGTGATGTTTGGTCGAAAAGTAGTCGTCGGCGAACGCCTTGAGGTAGTTCCCGTCCGGGCCGAGGTGGTTGTAGACCACGTCGAGGATGACGGCCATCCCCCGCGCGTGCGCCGCGTCGACGAACCGGCGGAAGTCGTCGGGCCGGCCGTACAGGTGCGTCGGCGCGAATAGGTCCACCCCGTCATAGCCCCATCCAAACCGCCCGGCGAACTCGGCGACCGGCATGACCTCGATCACGGTCACGCCGACGTCTTTGAGGTCATCCAACCGCTCGATCGCCGCCGCCCACGTGCCGGCGAGCGTGAACGTCCCGACGTGCATCTCGTAAACCACGCGGTCGGACGGCGCGACACCGTTGAAGTCATGATCGGTCCAGCGGAAGGCAGCCGCGTCGACGATCTCCGACGGCCCGTGCGGCCCCTCGGGCTGGAACCGCGAGGCGGGGTCCGGGTAGCGGTGGGATTCGCCGTGGAGGAGAAAGTGATAGCGATCGCCTGGCTTGGTGTCGTCGACGAGGACTGAGAAGTACCCGCCGGGCTCGGAGGCGAGCGCGACCGGCTCGGCGTCATTGATGACGACGCGGACGGTCTTGCGCTTCGGCGCCCAGACGCGGAAGTGGACGCCGGCGGGATAAACTTCGGCGCCGATCGGTAGGCGGCGGGCGATCGTGGGTGATGCGGCAGTCATCGGCAGTGGGGACGAACGTAACGGGATTGGGAAGCGGCGCGAGTGGGGAAAAAGAGAGCCCGGCGACTCGTCGCGGGACGGAGTCGAACGGCGCGACCGCGCGCAGTCATTGCGCGATCGCGCCGTTGGTGTCCGTCCCGCGGCAAAGTCGATGGGCTCCCTGTTCGTTGCCCGCCCATCACCCCGTCGGCAGGGGCGTGCGCGTGTGCGACGGCAGGGTCGGCACGCCCGGCGTCCGGTCCGCGTCCTTGCGGAGCGCGTCGAGTTGCGTCTGCGTGACCAGGCTGTCGATCGCCGCCCGGTCCTTCGTCCGCAGCAGCGCGAGCGACCGGCCGTAGAGCGCGAACTTCTCGTGCATCTCCATCGTCCGCGTCGGGGCGTCGGGGTCCTTCGTGTCGATCAGGAGCTCCCACACGTGCTCGGCGTTGGCCTTGGGGAGCGTGAACGGGATCTCCTCCCAGTGGGCGTTGATCAGGAGCAGGAGCGTGTCGCCCTTGATCGGCTCGCCGCGCTCGTCGGTCTCGTTGATCAGGTCGCCCGCCAGCCGCACACCCAGGCAGCGGACGAAGTCGGCGTTCCAGTGCTCGTCCGTCATCTCGCACCCGTCCGGCGTCAGGAACGAGATGTCCTTGATGTCGGTCCCGCGGATCGGCCGGCCGAGGAAGAACTTCCGCCGCTGCAGCACCGGCTGCTCGCGCCAGATCCGGGCGCACTTGCGCACGAACTCGAGGAACTTCTCGCGCTCGGGGTCGGCGGACCAGTCGAGCCACGTCAGGCCGTTGTCCTGGCAGTACGTGTTGTTGTTCCCCTGCTGGGTGTGGGAGAGCTCGTCCCCGCCGAGCATCATCGGCACGCCCTCGGAGAAGAAGAGGGTGGCGATCAGGTTGCGCTTCTGGCGCTCGCGGGTGGCGCGGATGTTCGGGTCGTCGGTCGGGCCCTCGTGGCCGCAGTTCCAGGAGTTGTTGTCATCGGCCCCGTCGCGGTTGTCCTCGCCGTTGGCCTGGTTGTGCTTGTGCTCGTACGAGACCAGGTCCTGCAGGCTGAACCCGTCGTGGCAGGTGATGAAATTGATGGACGCGTACGGCTTGCGGCCGTCGTCCTGGTACAAGTCGCTCGACCCGGCCAGGCGCGTCGCCAACTCGCCCGCGGTGCCGCCCTCGCCCTTCCAGAACCGGCGGATCGAGTCGCGGTACTTGCCGTTCCACTCGGTCCAGAGCACGGGGAAGTTGCCGACCTGGTACCCGCCCGGCCCGACGTCCCACGGCTCGGCGATCAGCTTCACCTGACTCAGGATCGGGTCCTGGTGGATGATGTCGAAGAACGCGCCCAGCCGGTTCACCTCGTGCAGCTCGCGGGCGAGCGTGCTCGCCAGGTCGAACCGGAACCCGTCCACGTGCATCTCCGTCACCCAGTACCGCAGCGAGTCCATGATCAACTGGAGCACGCGCGGGTGCATCATGTTCAGCGTGTTGCCGCACCCCGTGAAGTCCATGTAGTACCGCTTGTCGTCCGGCATCAGGCGGTAGTAGCTCGCGTTGTCCAGCCCGCGGAACGACAGCGTCGGGCCCATCTGGTTGCCCTCGGCCGTGTGGTTGTAGACCACGTCGAGGATGACCTCGATCCCGGCCGCGTGCAGCGAGCGGACCATGATCTTGAACTCGCGCACGCTCTTGCGCGCCGAGCTCTTCGACGCGTAGTCGACGTGCGGCGCGAAGTAGCCGAGCGTGTTGTACCCCCAGTAGTTCGTGCGCCCGGTCTCGACCAGGTGCCGGTCGTTCACGTGGTAGTGCACCGGCAGCAGCTCGAGCGCGGTCACCCCGAGCGACTTGAGGTGGTCGATCACGACCTCGGTCGCGATCCCCGCGTACGTGCCGCGCTTGTCCTCCGGCACGCCCGGGTGGTTCATCGTCAGCCCGCGGACGTGCGCCTCGTAGATGAACGTCTTGTGCCAGGGTGTGCGCGGCGGGCGGTCGTCGCCCCACGTGAAGGCCGTGTCGATGACCGCCGCGAGCGGGCAGTGGGCGGCGTTGTCGCGCGGGTCCAGCGTTAGGTCGTCCTCGCCCACCTTGTACCCGAACAGCGAATCGTCCCACGTCAAATCGCGGCCGATCGCCTTGGCGTACGGGTCGAGCACGACCTTGTTCGGGTTGAACCGGTGGCCCGCCTTCGGGTCGAACGGCCCGTGCACGCGGAACCCGTAAAACTGCCCGGGCTCGACGTCCGGGAAGTACCCGTGCCAGACCATGTCGGTGCACTCGGGCAGGACGATGCGATAGCTCTCCTCGGTGGCGTCGGCGGAATCGAACAGGCAAAGCTCGACCTTGGTCGCGTGCTCCGAAAACAGGGCGAAGTTCACCCCCGCCCCGTCCCACGTGGCCCCGAGCGGATACGGGCGACCGGGCCAGACGCGCATGTGGGCGGCCCGGCGGGGGGCGTCGGTCTTCGTAAAGTCCAGAACGGTCACTCACGCTCCTTCGTTGGGACGACGGAACCGGCGGCGCCCGGCCTTCGACTTGGCTGGTCTGAGTGCGCGATCGAATTCCAGTGCGATGAGGGCAAAGGGGGTGCCATCGTTTATCGGGCGGTGTGGGGCGTGGGAAACTCAGCCGTATCGGGGATTGGGTGGTGTGGAATACATATGCACAGGTGGGGAGATGTCGGCGCGGCGGACAGGATGTCGCGGCGGTCCGATCTATAGAGCGAAGGGCGGTGAAGCGAGCGGAGCGGCAGGCGCGGGCTTTGCACTTGCACATGGGCGCGCTGGAAGCCCACGGAACTTGTTCCGTGGGTTGAACGTTCGGACACCCGCGTTGTCGGCGCGCCCCGGTTCGTTGGAAGGAGTCCAGTCTGTGAGTAACGGCGCGCGATCCGCAGGAATCCTGGTGCACGTCACGTCGTTGCCGGGCGCGTACGGCATCGGTGATTTGGGTCCGGCCGCGCGGGCGTTCGTCGACTGGCTTCGAGCCGCGCGGCAGCGGTGGTGGCAGGTGCTCCCGCTCGGGCCCGCGGGCGCGGGGGATTCGCCGTACCAGTGTTACTCGGCCGTCGCGGGGGACCCGCGGCTGATCAGTCCGGACGACCTGCTGCGCGACGGCCTGGCGACGCGCGCCGAGGTGAAGGAACTCGCCCGGCGGGACGGCGCGAACAACGGCAAGGCGAACTTCGCGGCGGCGGCGCTCAAGCTGGAACTGGTCGCGCGAGCCGCGGAGCGAATGGAGAAGACAAAGCTGCGCCGCGCGTTCGAGGCGTTCCGCGAGCAGAACGCCGAGTGGCTGGACGATTACGCCCTCTTCATGGCCCTGCGCGAGCGCTCGCGCGGCGCGTGGCAGGATTGGCCGGCCGATATCGTGACGCGCAAGCCGCGGGCGCTCGAGGCCGCGCGGCGCGAGCTCGCCGAGCGCGTCGCCGTGCACCAACTCGCGCAGTTCCTGTTCTTCCGCCAACTCGACGCCCTGCGCGCGTACGCCCGCGATCGCGGCGTTCGGCTGATCGGCGACCTGCCCATCTACGTCTCGCCGGACAGCGCCGACGTGTGGGCCCGGCCCGAACTGTTCCTGCTCGACCGGACGCGCCGCCCGACCGCCGTCGCGGGCGTCCCGCCGGACTATTTTTCCGAGACGGGCCAGCGGTGGGGCAACCCGCTGTACGACTGGGCCGCGATGCGCCGCGACCGGTTCGCGTGGTGGATCGACCGCGTGCGCGCGACGCTCCGCCAGGTGGACCTGGTCCGCGTCGACCACTTTCGCGGGTTCGCCGGGTACTACAGAATCCCCGCGCACCTGCCGACGGCGGTGGGCGGGCGGTGGGTGAAGGCGCCTGGGCCGGAACTGTTTCAGACGCTGCAACGTGAACTAACGCGCAGCCGATTGCGCCGACAAAAGGGCAGTTCAGGGCAGACAAGCATGTCTGCCCCACCGAAGAGTATGCTCCCCTTCATCGCAGAAGACCTCGGCGTAATCACCCCGGACGTGGAGAAGCTACGCGACGATTTCGGCCTGCCCGGCATGCGGGTGCTGCAGTTCGCGTTCGGCGGCCCGGGCGACGGGCGCGACCCGTTCCTGCCGCACAACTACGTCGTGAACACCGTCGCCTACACCGGCACGCACGACAACGACACCACCGCCGGCTGGTGGCGGTCTCTGGACGCGCCCGCGAAGCGACGGGTGCGCGCGTACCTTGGCGACGTGACGGACGATGACGTCGCGTGGACGATGACGCGCGCGGTCTGGCATTCGGTCGCCCGGCTGGCGGTCGCGCCCGTGCAGGACGTCCTCGGCCTCGGCGCAGCGGCCCGGATGAACTTGCCCGGGACCGGCGAGGGGAACTGGTCCTGGCGCCTCCGCGACGGTCAACTGACGAGGAAGCACGCGGAGGGCCTGGGCGCGATGACCGAAGCAGCCGGCCGCGGCGCGTGACGCCGCCCGATCCCGCAGGGGCCGCGGCAGTGGCTTCGCCTCGTCGCGAGATTGGCGAAACGCCGGAAACCTCTCCAACCGTCCCAAATCCAATGGCCCTCACACTCTGACGATCCGCTCGCTTCCGCCATTCTGCGCGGCGAACGCGGTCGCTATCATCCCCGACATGGGCTCTGGCGGCGGGCAGGATTCATCGAAATCACTTGATTCATCAGGCGCACCCGGTGGGATCGCGGCCTTGCGCGCCAGTGAGTCCCGCTTCCGGTTCCTGAGCGAGCTGGGCGAGGCCACGCGCGACGCCACCGATCCCGGGCGGATCATGCACACCGTCGCGCGATTGCTCGGCGAGCACCTGGGCGCGTCCCGGTGCGCGTACGCCGAGGTCGACGCCGACAACGACCGGTTCACGATCCGCCACGACTACACCGCGCACGACGTCGCCAGCACGGTGGGCGAGTACGTGCTCGCGCTGTTCGGCACGCGCGCGGCGGCGGACCAGCGCGCCGGACGGACGCTGGTCGTGAACGACGTCGACCGCGAGCTGTCGGCCGCCGACGGCGGCGCGATGTTTTCCGCGATCGGCATCAAGGCGATCGTCTGCTGCCCATTGGTCAAGGGCGGGCGGCTGACGGCGATGATGGCCGTGCACCAGTCGACGCCGCGGCAATGGACGGCCGACGAGGTCGCGCTGGTCGAGGCCGTCGTCGAGCGGTGCTGGGCGTACATCGAGCGGGGGCGGGCGGTGCGCGACCTGGCCCGGGGCGAGGCCGAGCTGCGGCTGATGACCGACGCCGTCCCGCAGATCGTCTGGACCGCGCTTCCGGACGGGACGGTGAATTACTACAACGAGCGGTGGTACGCCTACACCGGCCGGTCGGACGACACGGGCGGCGAGCGGCACTGGGCACCGGTCGTGCACGCGGACGACATCGACCGCACCCGGGTCGCGTGGGAGCACGCGGTGCGGACGGGCCGGCCGTACGAGATCGAGGCCCGGCTCCGGCGGGCGGACGGGGCTTACCGGTGGTTCCTCGGACGGGCAGTCCCACTGAAGAATGAAGAGGGGGAGGTAGTCCGGTGGTTCGGCACCAACACCGACGTGCACGACTTCAAGGAGGCGCAGCGGCGGGCGCGCGAGGAGGCCGACGCCGTCGAGACGATCAACCGCGTCGGCCGCGCGGTCGCCGCCGAACTCGACCTGCACAAGCTCGTCCAGCAGATCACCGACGAGACGACCGCCCTGACCCGCGCCTCGTTCGGCGCGTTCTTCTACAACGTCCTCGACGCGCACGGCAAGTCGTACGCGCTCTACACGCTCTCCGGCGTCCCGCGCGAGGCGTTCGCGACCTTCCCGATGCCCCGGATGACCGACGTCTTCGGCCCGACGTTCCGCGGGGAGGTCGTGGTCCGCCTCGCCGACGTGACGGCCGACGCGCGGTACGGGCGGAACGCGCCGTACGCGGGGATGCCGCCGGGGCACCTGCCGGTGCGGAGCTACCTCGCGGTGCCGGTCGTGTCGCGGGCCGGGGACGTGCTCGGCGGGCTGTTCTACGGGCACCCGGACGTCGGCGTCTTCACGGCCCGCGACGAGCGCGTGGTGGCGGGGATCGCGGCGCAGGCGGCAGTGGCGATCGACAACGCCCGCCTGTACGACGCCCTGCGCGCCAGCGGGGCGCGGGCCGAGGCGGGCCTGGCCCAGTTGCGGGCGATCGTCGGCAGCATGACCGAGGGGCTGGTCGTGTCCGACGCCACCGGCGAGTTGATCGAGTGGAACCGCGCCGCCCTGGACATGCACGGGTTCGCGACCCTGGACGAGGTTCGGCGGAACCTGTCGACCTTCCCCCGGACGTTCGAGCTGCGCCCCGCCGCCGGGGGCGACCCGCTGCCGGTCGAGTGGTGGCCGATGTCGCGCGTGCTGCGTGGGGAGACGGTCACCGGCGTCGAACTGGCCGTCCGCCGGACCGATACGGGACTCGACTTGGTGATCAGCTACAGCGGGGCGCCCGTGCGAGACGCCGACGGGCGCGTCGCGCTGGGCATCCTGACGCTCCACGACGTGACCGAGCGCAAGGCCGGCGAGCGCGAGCGCGAGGAGTTGCTCCTGCGCGAGCGCGCCGCGCGCGCCGAGGCCGAGCGCGCCAGCCGGATGAAGGACGAGTTCCTCGCGACCCTGAGCCACGAGCTCCGCACGCCCCTCAACGCCATCCTCGGGTGGGCCCAGGTCCTCCGGAGCGACGGGACGACGGCGGACGACCAGGCGCAGGGTCTGGAGGTGATCGAGCGCAACGCCCGCGCACAGACGCGGATCATCGAGGACCTGCTCGACATGAGCCGGATCATCAGCGGGAAGGTCCGCCTGGACGTCCAGCGGGTCGACCTGGCCCCGGTCGTCCGCGCCGCGATCGAGACCGTCCAACCCACCGCCGACGCGAGGGGCGTCCGCGTGCAGGCGATCCTGGACCCCGCGGCCCGGCCCGTCTCGGGCGACCCGGGGCGCCTCCAGCAGGTGTTCTGGAACCTGCTGAGCAACGCGATCAAGTTCACGCCCCGCGGCGGGCGCGTGCAGGTGCTCCTCGGGCGCGTCAACTCGCACCTCGAAGTGAGCGTGACCGACACCGGGGAAGGCATCCGCCCCGAGTTCCTGCCCCACGTGTTCGACCGCTTCCGCCAGGCCGACGCGAGCACCACCCGGCGGCACGGCGGGCTCGGCCTGGGGCTGGCGATCGTCAAGCAACTCGTCGAACTGCACGGCGGGAGCGTTCGCGCCAAGAGCGCGGGGCCGGGCGCGGGCGCGACGTTCATCGTCGCGCTCCCGCTGACCGTCGTCGACGCGGCGCCGGCCCCGGACGACGAGCCCGGCGAGCGCCGCCACCCGGCCCAGGGCGGCGCCGCCGACCTCGGCACGTGCGTCAAGATCGCCGGCATGCGCGTCCTGGTCGTCGACGACGAGCCCGACGCCCGCGCGCTGCTCGCGCGAGTCCTCGAGGGGTGCGAGGCGCGCGTCCGCACGGCGGGGTCCGCCGACGAGGCCCTCGCCCTCCTCGCCGCCGAGCGCCCCGACGTGCTCGTCAGCGACATCGGCATGCCCGGCGAGGACGGCTACGCCCTGATCCGCAAGGTCCGCTCGCTCGGCCCGGACCGCGGCGGCGCCGTCCCCGCCATCGCCCTCACCGCCTACGCCCGCGCCGAAGACCGCATGCGCGCCGTCCTCGCCGGCTTCCAGATGCACGTCGCCAAGCCCGTCGAACCCGCCGAACTCATCACCATGGTCGCGAGCCTGGGGGGGCGCACGGGCGGGTGAGGAATTGCCCGTTGCCCGTTGCCCGTCGCCCGTCGCCCGTCGCCCGTTGCGTGCCGCGCGCGACGCAATAATCTTCTTTGCGCCCTTTGCGTCTTTGCGGCAATTACTCCGCCGCTGACCCCTCAAAAATGCACGACGGGCCGAAAGCCTATGTGAGGTGTGGCTTTCGGCCCGTTGACCCTTGTGTGCCGCGGGGACAGTCCCCGGTCCGCGGTGGCGGGTATTAGCCGCTCGACCGCATGGGCGTTTACCGCGGCGTTATGTTCGCGACGGGGCGCTTTCGGTAAGCCGTTTCGAGTCCGTCCGGGGGACGCCGACGTTGGAGACCGTTGCTCCCGAATCGTGCGGGCCCCGCCGGTGCGGCCAAGCGGAATCGCGTTGATGCGTCCGTCGGCTGGCGACCTGTCGCGTACACGTATTATATCGAGCACGCCCCGGGCGCTAGCAAGGGAAATCGGAGTTTATCTTTTGCCCGACACCCGCGGCGTGCGAAACGGGAAGGTGGTGCGGTTGAGGCCGAGAAGTTTTTTCGCGTCCCAATAAATCGGGTGCGCGCCCGATCGCCGGACGCTCACGAAACGACGCCGCCCCGGGAAAAACCTCCCGGGGCGGACCAGAGCGGCGTACAGGGCTCGAACCTGCGACCTGGAGTTTGGAAAACTCCTGCTCTACCAACTGAGCTAACGCCGCACGCGTGAGAGGATATCCCACCGGCCCGCGGGGGTCAAAGCGTGCCGGCAGGTGTCTTACGCTTGCGGCCGGCGGGAACTGACGGGCGGCTCGGGGGATTTCGTCGGGCCCGGGGTCTGTCCTTTTCCGCGGGCGGGCCTATGCTTGGGCGTTTCGGCACTTGGGCCGAGGGAGCGAGGCAACGGGATGGGTTCGGACGTGCCGCGAGCGGTTCAACTGCAGGCGAATTGGCATCGCGGCGCCCTGTATTTGTGGGGCGCCGCCGGGGCCGATGCGCCCGCGGACGTCGGCGCGATCCGGGCGGCGGTGGGCGAGGTCTGCTCGGACGGCCTGCTCGCGTCGGCGGCGCCCGAGGGGACCTTGGAATTCGCCTGCGACGGCCCGCCCACGGTCCCGGCGCTCGTGCTCGCGCCGGCCGAGGCGATCGATTTCCTGACGTGCCTGCCCGAACCATTGCCGGGGGCGTGCGGCACCACGGTCGGGTACTGGGCGAAGCTCGCGCGGTTCGTGTGCGCGCTGATCGCGGCCAAGCAGTTCATCCCGCGCGTCGACGAGGTGGGCGGCGGGGAGATGCTCGCATCCTGGCGCGTGCTCGTCATGCAGCGGGCGCACCTGCAGTGGCTCGAGCGGCTGGCGACGGCGCTGCCGGCCGTTTGCCGGTCGGCCGACGGCGGGCCCGATGCGGCGACGCTCGTCGAAACGTTCCTGGCGGCGACGGCGGACGCGCTGGTCCGCCGCGCGGTCGCGGGCGACTCGTTCTTCCAGGAGGTCGGGATTCGCGCCGAGCGGGCCAACCCCCCGGCGGGCCCGGAGGGGCGGTGGCTCGCCGCGCTGCTCGGGCACGATGCGCGGTTCTACGTCGACGACCCCGAAGAGCGCGCCGCGTTCGTGCAACAGACGCAGGCGTGGCTGGGCCAACTCGACGACACGCAGGCGGCGGCGCTGCGGCTGGTCTTCATGCTCACCGAGCCGCCCGAGCCGCCCGAGGAAGACGCGGCCGCCCTCGCCAGCGCCCTCGCGGACATGACCCGCGATGACGCGGAACTCGAAGACCACCTCCCGCACACCGGTAACGGCGACGGCGCGCACCACGACGACGAATCCGTTCGCGCCGAGTCATTCCCTCAATCCGACCTGAACGGCGACGCCGGCGGGGCCGCTTCAGCGGCTCTGTCTCCCGAAGTGCCAGTCGCACCTCCGCCCTCCCTCGACTGGAACCTCTCCTTCCACCTCCAACCCCTCGACGGCGAGGGCGACCTGATTCCCGCGGCCTCCCTCTGGTCTCACGGATCGGGCCCGGCCCCGATCCTCGGGCGGTCCGTCGCTAAGCGGCAGGCCGCGCTGCTCGCCGAGCTCTCGCGGGCGGCGGAGGTCTTCCCGCCGGTGCAGGGGCTGCTCTCGCACCCGGCGCCCGCGGACATGGGCCTGACGACCACGGACGCGTACGCGTTCATCCGCCACTGGTCCGGCATCCTCCGCGACCGCGGGTTCGGCGTGGTCCTGCCCGACTGGGCGAGCGACCCGGACGAGGAGATCGGCCTCCGCCTGCTGCTCTCGCCCGCCGACATTCCCGACCCGGACGACGACGACGGCCCGTTCGACGACACCGCGCTGGGCGGCAACGCCCGCCGGGCGCGCAACGCGCGGATGGCCGAGTCACTCGATTTGTCCACGGGCCAGTTCGGGCTCGACAGCCTGGTCAACTTCAACTGGCAGATCGCGGTCGGCGACCTCAAGCTGACGGCCCAGGAGTTCCAGGACCTGGTCGGCCGAAACGTCCCGCTCGTCCGCCACAAGGGCAAGTGGATCCGCCTCGACCTCGACGCCACGCGCAAGGCCGTCGAGTTCATGGCCAAGCAGACGCCCGGCAAGACCACGCTCGCCGACGCGTTCCGCACCGCGTTCACCGCGAACAAGGCCGAGACCGGCCTGAACGTAATCGGCCTGACCGGCACGAGCTGGATCGAGAAGCTGCTCGACCAGTCGACCGTGACCGCCCCGGAGGACCTCACGCAGCCGCTGGCGTTCAAGGGCGACCTCCGCCCGTACCAACTCCGCGGCCTCCACTGGATGGCCTTCCTCGACCGCATCGGCCTCGGCGCCTGCCTCGCCGACGACATGGGTCTGGGCAAGACGATCCAGCTCATCTCGCTCATGCTGTACGAGCGCGAGCGCGCGGAGAAGCAGAGGTCACAAGACAGAAGTCAGAAGTTAGAAGACGGCGCGGGACTCAGGACTCAGGACTCGGCACTCAGCACTCAGACTGCCGATCCGCAATCCGCAATCCGACATCCGAAATTCGCCATCGGCCCCACCCTCCTCTTCGCCCCCACGTCCGTCGTCGGCAACTGGCTCCGCGAACTCCAGCGGTTCGCCCCGACGCTCAAGCTCATCATCCACCACGGCCCCGACCGCATGACGGGCGACACGTTCACGCGGGCCGCCCAGGAGTCGGACGTCGTCGTCACGTCGTACTCGCTGGCCCACCGCGACCGCGACGAACTCGCCCGAGTCCGCTGGCACCGCATCGCGCTTGACGAGGCGCAGAAGATCAAGAACCCCGCCGCCGCCGCCACCGTCGCGATCCGCTCACTCTACGCCCCGCACCGCGTCGCCCTCACCGGCACGCCGATCGAAAACCACCTGTCCGAGCTCTGGAGCATCATGCAGGTGCTCAACCCGGGCCTGCTCGGCACGGCCGCCGACTTCCGCGAGAAGTTCGCCGTCCCGATCGAAAAGATGGGCGAGAAGGACCGCGCCGCCCAGCTGCGCAACATGATTCGGCCTTTCATCCTCCGGCGCACCAAGGCCGATCCGACGATCGCCGGGGACCTGCCCGACAAGCTCGAGATGAAGGTGTTCTGCAACCTGACGGCGGAGCAGGCGTCGCTGTACGAGCGGCTGGTGAACGACAGCCTCCGGCAGATCGACGGCGCCAGCGGCATCCGCCGCCGCGGGCTGATCCTGGCGACGCTTACGCGCCTCAAGCAGATCTGCGACCACCCGGCCCTGCTCGACGACAAGGTCGGCGTCCCGCGGGGGTACGAGGCGCCGAATGGCGAGACGCCCACCAAGGGCTCGCTCGACCGCCGGTCCGGCAAGCTCGAGCGCCTGCTCGACATGTGCGAGGAACTGCTCGACGAGGGGGATGCGGCGCTGGTCTTCACGCAGTACCGCGAGATGGGCCACCTGCTCGAGCGGGCGATCAAGAGCCGGCTGGGCAAGGAGACGTTCTTCCTGCACGGCGGGACGCCCGCCAAGGGCCGCGACGACATGATCCAGGCGTTCCAGGCGCAGGCCCCGGGCACGCCCCGGATCTTCCTCCTCTCGCTCCGCGCCGGCGGGCTGGGCCTGAACCTGACGGCCGCCAACCACGTGTTCCACTTCGACCGCTGGTGGAACCCGGCCGTCGAGGCCCAGGCGACCGACCGCGCCCACCGCGTCGGCCAGACCCGCCAGGTGCAGGTGCACAAGTTCGTCTGCATCGGCACGATGGAGGAGCGGATCGACCGCCTGCTGAGCGAGAAGCAGGCCCTGGCCGACCAGATTGTCGGCAGCGGCGACGAGTGGCTGACGAACTTCTCGACCGAGCAGTTGCGCGAGTATTTGTCGTTGTCACGAGAAGCTGTGGGCGAGTTCGACTAGCGCGCGCGTTGCCTATTTTAGCCGCTCCGCTTGCGGAGCGCGCCCAGCGGCGACTCGAACGAATTCACCGCTGAGACGCAGAGGTCGCAGAGAAGTCCCGAGTCAGGTTTACCGAACTGCCATGTCAAATTCACCCGACGATCTGGTCGCCGACCTCCCCGAAGCGCCGCCCATTTCGCCGGACGCGCCGTCGGCGCTCGAGAAGCTCGGCCCCAGTCCGTTCCCCAAGTCGGGCTTCCCGTTTCTCGGCTTCCTCGCGACGACGTACGACCACATCGCCCAGCACGTACCGGGGGGCGCGAAGGTCGAGGGGGAATAGATGCGTACGGCGCATCTTGGCGTTCGCCCCTCACCCCCGCCCTCTCCCCGCCGCGAATGCGCCTCGGCGCGAACGGCACCCTTGGCGCGGCCGGGAGAGGGAGGAGTCATTTCCCCAGCGACTGGTCCACGTGAAACCCCCACCTTCCCGACACCTTCACCGTCCGCGCCGTCAGTCGCCCGAAGAAGTCGCCACGTCCCGACACGTCGAGCGATGACTGCGGCGCGTAGACGTCGGCGTACACGTCCGCCCGTGTTGCGAGCACTACCGGCCCCGTCCCCGCAACCTGGATCACCAGATTCTTCGGCCGGTTCTGGTGAGCCTCGATCGCGCCCATCACCGTCACGCGCCCGCGCACCAGCAGCGTGACCGGCCCGTCGCACCGCAGCGTCGCCCGCGTGTCGATCGTCAGGTCGTGGACGTCGTACACGCCCCCGGGGATCGCCACCGTCCGCTTCCCCGCGAGCGTGAGGTTGCCGTTCGTCATCACGCCCTCGGGCAACTCCGCCGCGCGCGTCGCCCCGGCGGCGAGCGCCGTCACATCGACCGGCTCCGCGACGAGCGCCCGCTCGATCGACGCGGTCGAGCCCGTGACCTTCGTCTTCTTAGACAGCTTGAGCGGCGCATCCGGCCCGGGCCGCACGCTGCCCTTGATCGCCCCCTCGCCGAACAGGCGGACCGGCCCGTTGCTCGCGACCAGCGCGGTATCGGCCGCCTTGGCGTCGTCGTACTCGCCGGTCGCCGAGTCGTAGGCGTCGACCTTCACCGTCCCGTGGAGTTCGATCGCGTCGAGGCCGACGATTCCCAGTGGCAGGGGGACAGCGGCGGGCGCGGGTGCAACCGGGACCGGCGCGACCGGGACGGGCGCGACCGCTGCCGCGTTCGGAGTCGAGCCCGCGGCGGGCGCCGTCGTGGGCCCGGACGTCGCCGGCCCGGTCGCGGCCGCCTGCGGTGACTCGGCGGGACCGGTGAGGTACGAGTAGACCTTCAGCCCGATCATGCCCGCCGCGAACACGGCGATGAGCACCATGCCAGTGGTGGCGAGGCGTGCCAGTTTCGGCCCCTCGTCCTCGGTCGTGGGCGCGCCGGTCTGCTTGGCGACCGCGGTCGGCGCGGCGGGCGGTCGCGATTCCGGCTTAACGACGACCACCTTGCCACCCGCGGGGGCGGCGGCCTGCCCGTTCGACCCGGCCCGGTGCGGACGCGCACCCGGCGCCGGCGCGGCGACGGCCTGACCCGCGCTCGCCCGCGCGACCGGTTTCACCCACGGCGCCGGCTCCTCGATCACCGGCATAGGCTTGGGCTGCTTCACCGGCGCCTGCACGCGCAGCGTCTTCCGGCAGCCGAGGCACGAGACCGCCAGCCCGGCGTCATTGTCGGCGAAGCGGGCGCTCCGCCCGCAGTGTGAACAAACGACCAGGATCGGCATCGCCAGCAGCCTCCGTATGCGAGCACTCAACAGACCGCGCCCGCGTTTGATACCACCCGCGCGAACGCGTGTGAACCAAATCCGTCCCAGACCCGCAAACGAAAACGGGCGCTTCCACAAGGGAGCGCCCGTCTCGGCAATCTGCATTGCGCTCTTCGCGCCTTTGCTGCAAGTCCTTCGACCGACCGTTTACAGCAACTTCGTCTTCCCCGGCAGCGGCACGATCGGCACCGGCGGGGCCGACTTGAAGAACTCTTCCTGGCTCAACCCCGCCAGGTTCGCCGGCATCAGCGTCTCCTGCGACTTGAGCGCCTGCTGCCACGTCACGATCTGCCCCGTGTATGCCGACATCCGGCCCATGATCGCCGTCAGCACGCTCTCGGCGATCGTCTGGCCCTCGTTCAGCGGCTGGCCCTTGCGGATCGACTCGATCAGGTCGGCGTGCTCGGTCTCGTACGGGTTATTGGCCTGCTTGGCGGGGAACTTCCAGGTGATCTTGCCGTCGAGGTCGCGGATCACGCCGCCGCTCACCAGCGCCGAGCCGTTGAGCCCCTGGAAGGTCTCGTTGTTCCGCGTGTAGCACTGGTCGATCTGCCGCGACATCGACATGACGTGCGGGCCGTCCGGGCGGTCGGCGGGCGTCTCCGGGTTCGGGGTCGGGCTGTAGTCGAAGTGCACGGCGAAGTGGTCGAAGATCATCCCGTACGCCGGGTCCGTCCGCACCTGCCGCCCGCCCAGGGAGATCGCGCTCCGCGGCGTCCGCCCGATCACCCAGTTCGCCACGTCGATGTTGTGCACGTGCTGCTCGACGATCAGGTCGCCGCTCAGCCACGTGAAGTACATCCAGTTCCGCAGTTGCCACTCCATGTCCGACCAGTTCGGCTGCCGCGGCTTCATCCACAGCTCCCCGCCCACCCAGTACACCTGTCCGCCGATCACCTTCCCGATCGCCCCGCCCTTGATCCGCTTGATCGTCTCGTTGTAGACGTTCTCGTGCCGCCGCTGCGTGCCGGCGACGATCCCCAGCCCCTTCTCCTTGGCGACCTTGGCGGCCTCCATGATCTGCCGGCACCCCGGCGCGTCCACCGCCACCGGCTTCTCGGCGAAGATGTGCTTCCCCTGCTTGATCGCCTCGTCGATCATCATCGGCCGGAACCCCGGCGGCGTTGCCAGGATCGCGTAGTTCACGTTCGCCTGCGAAAGCAATTCCTTGTACGAGTTGAACCCGCTGAACGTGTTCTTGTCGAAGTCGTACTGCTCCTTGGGCTTGTCGGCCCACATCTTCTTGGTCTCGTCGATCTTCTCCGGGAACAAATCGGCGATCGCCACGAGTTTCACGCCCTTCGACGACTCGATCGCGTTCGACACCGCCCCGCGCCCGCGCCCGCCGCACCCGACCAGCCCGATCCGGATCTCGTCGGACGCTTGGGCGTACGCGAAGTTGGTCCCGAGGGCGGCGAACGTGGCGGCCCCGGTCGCGAGGGCGCTGCCCTTGAGCACCTGGCGGCGCGACGGCGTGTTCGGGGCGGACGGCTGATGAAGCTTCGACATGGGGCGGGTTCCTTTCACGAGTATTCGAATGGAGAGGGGGCGATTGTACGGCCCGTCCGGGGGGTAGGCCAAGTCCCGACGACCCGATATATCGCCCGCGCCGCCCGCGGTTGACCTCGCGCGCCCGCCGCACCCGGATTTCCCGCGGAATTGCCGGATTTGATACCCGCTTACGTTCAGGCAGCGTCGCGGTGGCAAGCCCGGGTCATATCCCTATGATCACCCGACTCCCATGGCCGTCCTCCTCAAGACCGACAACCTCGCCAAGTCCTTCGGCATGCGCCTGCTCTTCCGCGGGATCTCCCTGTCCCTCGACGACCAGCAGCACGTCGGCCTGATCGGGCCCAACGGGGCGGGCAAGTCCACGCTCCTCAAGATCCTCGCCGGGCTCGAATCGGCGGACGACGGCCGCATCGAGGCCCGCCGGCAGATGCGCATCGCCTTCCTCGCGCAGGAAGACGTGTTCCCGCCGGGCGTCACCGTCGAGGGCGCCCTGGTCGCCAGCTTCCCCGCCGACGACCACCACGACGACCACGACCGCCACGTCGAGGCCCAGATCCTCCTCAGCAAGATGGGGTTCGAGCCCGAACAGTACGAACAGCGCGTCGACACGCTCTCCGGCGGGTGGAAGAAGCGCCTGGCGCTCGCGCGCGAGCTGCTCAAGCAGCCCGACCTGCTCCTGCTGGACGAGCCGACCAACCACCTCGACCTCGAGGGCATCGTCTGGCTCGAAAAGTTCCTCAAGGCCTCGCGCTTCGCCTGCTGCGTGATCAGCCACGACCGGTACTTTTTGGAGAACGTCGCCGACCGCATCGTCGAGCTCAACACCGCCTACCCGGACGGCTTCCTCTCGATCGACGGCAGCTACTCGGACTTTTTGGAGAAGCGCGAGGCGTTCCTCGCCGCCCAGGCGGCGCGGGAGCAGTCGCTGGCGAGCGTCGTCCGCCGCGAGATCGAGTGGCTCAAGCGCGGCGCCAAGGCCCGCACCACCAAGGCCAAGGGCCGCATCCAGGCCGCCGGCCGCATGATGGGCGAACTCGCCGACCTCAAGGCCCGCAACACGCTCAGCGGCGCCGCCCAGATCGAGTTCGAAGCCTCCGGGCGCCAGACGCGCAAGCTGATCGCGCTCAAGAAGGTCTCGAAGTCCATTGTCCATGGTCCATTGTCCATTGAGGACGGCGGCGCGACGAACAATGGACAATTGACAATGGACAATGGACGACCCCTCTTCCGTGACGTCTCCGTCGTCCTCTCCCCCGGCGACAAGCTCGGACTCCTCGGCCCCAACGGCTCCGGAAAATCCACCCTCCTGAAGATCATCACCGGCGCCCTCACCCCCGACGCCGGCGTCGTCGAGCGCGCCACGGAGCTCCGCGTCGTCACGTTCGAACAGACCCGCTCCACCCTCGACCGCGCCCAGACCCTCCGCAGGGCCCTTTCCCCGCACGGCGACAAGCTCTTCTACCAGGGCAAGGAGATCCACGTCACCGCGTACGGCCGGATGTTCCTCTTCCGCGACGAGCAGCTCGACATGCCCGTCGGCAACCTCTCGGGCGGCGAACAATCCCGCGTCATGATCGCCCGCATGATGCTCGAGCCCGCCGACGTCCTGCTGCTCGACGAGCCCACCAACGACCTCGACATCCCCAGCCTCGAAGTGCTGGAAGACAGCCTAGAAACCTTCCCCGGCGCGATCGTCCTGGTCACCCACGACCGGTTCCTGCTCGACCGCCTGTGCACCGACCTCCTCGCCCTCGACGGCGAAGGCCACGCCAACCTCTACGCCGACCTCTCCCAATGGGAAGCCGCCAAGACCGCCCGCGAGCAACAGCAGAAGCAGGCGGACAAGCAATCGTCCGCCACCAGGCCCGCCGCCGCCCCGTCGCCCGTAGACGCGCCGTCCCCCGGCAAGAAGGTCGCCACGGGCCTGAAGCGCCTCACCTACATGGAACAGCGTGAGTGGGAGCAGATGGAGGCCAAGGTCACGACCGCCGAGACCGAACTCGAATCCGCCCAGAAGGAAATGGCGAGCCCGACGGTGATGGCCAACCGGGACAAGATGGACGCCGCCTGCCGCCGCGTCGACACCGCCCAAAAGGAAGTCGACCGCCTGTACGCGAGGTGGAGCGAACTCGAAGCCAAGATGGCTTGAGCGGGATCGCCGTCCTTCACCACGGAGGCACGGAGACACGGAGAAGAAATGGAACCGCAGATGAACGCAGATGCACGCAGATAAAGACCAAGAGCAAAGCTCGACTCTGATCCGCGTTCATCCGCGTTCTTCTGCGGTTCCAATCTTTTGACTGCTCTCCGTGTCTCCGTGCCTCCGTGGTGAATCTTCCGCGGCCGCGTTAACTTCCTCACGTGCCCGCGCGTGACGATCAACTTTCCGACGCCGACCTCGTCGCGCTCGCCAACCGCGGCGACGCCGCCGGCTTCGAGGGCCTCTACGCCCGCTACCGCGGCTGGGTCGCCGCGCTCGCCCTCCGCTTCACCGGCGACGACGCTCTGGCCCTGGACGTGACCCAGGACACGTTCATGTACCTGCTCGGCAAGTTCCCCGGGTTCAAACTCACCGCCCGGATGACGACCTTCTTGTACCCCGCGGTCAAAAACCTCTCCATCGCCGCCCGCCGAAAGGCTCGCAGGCTGTCCGGTTCGCCCGACGAAGTGCTTGCCGCGCTCCCCGCTCAAGCAGGGGGGCCCGGCGCCCTCGAACACCAGGATTTATTGGCCGTCGTCGCCGCCCTCCCCGACATCCACCGCGAGGTCGTCCTGATGCGCTTCGTCGACGACTTCTCCCTCGACGAGATCGGCCAGGCCCTCGGCATCCCCACCGGGACTATCAAATCCCGTCTGCACCACGCGATCGCGGCGCTGCGGGAAGACCCGGAGGTCCGAAAGCACTTTGTGGCCGAGTGAGGAAGGGGAAACGTGAAGCAAGCCTCAATGACGAAGGTCGAAACTCGAAGCTCGAATCAAATTCGAATGACGAACTCCGAAGGACGAAACGGGTGGGTGTGCAGGTGTGTTTCGTCATTCGATGTTCGGTATTCGTCATTGATTCGAGCTTCGAGTTTCGACCTTCGAGTTTTAGCTGAACCTTCCCCTCCACCCGCGCACTGAATCCCCTGAGGAGCGCCGATGTCCCGCACGCCCGACGAATTTGACGCGGAATTGCCGCCGGAGATGGCCCGGGGCCTCCGGCAACTCTTCGGCCGCGCGCCCGCCGTGCCGCCCTCGCTCGACCAGACCATCCTGTCCGCCGCCCGCGGCCGCTTCGCCGCCCGACGGCGCAACCGCATGATGATCCGCTGGGCCACCGGCCTCGCGACGGCCGCCGCCGCGTGCGTCGCGATCGCCCTGATGCTCAACCCCGGCCGCCACCAACCCCCACTCGCCCAGAAGCCTCCCCTCAAAGGCGACCTCGACGCCAGCGGCAAGGTCGATATGGTCGACGCGCTCCTCCTCGCCCGCCGAATCGCGAGCGCCGACCGCCCCGACCCCGCCTGGGACGTCAACGGCGACGGCAAGGTCGACGCCGCCGACGCCGACGCCGTCGCCCGCTCCGCCGTCGCCCTCCAACCCACCGGCCAGGCCGCCGCCCCGCGCCTCCCCTCGTTCGATGAACTCGGCATCGGCAATCCCGCTCGCCACGCGTCGCACCCGCGCGACCGCTCGGTCGCGCTCGACCACGGGCACCGCCCAACCCCGGAGGGTCGCCCATGACCGTCCAGATCCGTCACGCCTTCGCCCTCCTGATGGCGCTCGTCGCGACGTTCGCCTTCACCCGCCCCGTCGGTGGCGACGACCGCCCCATCCCCGCCAACGACGCCCGCTTCACCTACGTCGACATCACGATCGACCCCGCCGGCAAACCCCTCGCCGCCTGGCAAGTCGAGTTCGCCGCCGAGGTCGGCGCCGTCTCCCTCGTCGGCATCGAGGCCGGCGAACACCCCGCCTACGCCAGGCGCCCCGCCTTCTACGACCCCGCCGCCCTCGCCGGCCGCCGCGTCATCGTCGGCGACTACAGCCTCGACAAAACCCTCCCCGCCGCCCGCACCCGCGTCGCCCGCCTGATGCTCGAAATCCGCGGCCCGGCCGCCCCCCAATACGCCGCCAAACTCACCGCCGCCGCCGACCCGGATGGCAAACAAATCCCCGGCGCCACCGTCACCGTCGTGCCGGCGCCCTGACGACGAGAGCGGGTGGCACTGGCAAGTACGCTTGCCAGTGGCGTCCTCCACAGCGCGCCAATTCAGTTGAACCCCTGATCCGCCTCGCGCACTGCACCGTTAGCGAGCACGAACACAGGAGACCTGCCGCCATGCCCACTCGACCTTTCGCCCGCCTCACCGCCCTCTGCCTGCTCGCCCTCGGCGTCGTCACCGGCTGCGCCACCTCTCGCAACGCCGGCCGCGCGCCGGCCCTCGCGCTCGAAACCGAATCCGGGCCGACGGCCGCGTGGAGGCACACCACCGCCAACATCGCCGGCCCCATTGGCAGCGGCTCCGGCGTGATCGGCAAGGCCGCCGCCCCCACCCGCGCAGCGGCCGAC
>DATHXE010000641.1:0-13102 GCA_035459845.1 Tepidisphaeraceae bacterium
GTCCTTATCGTCGCCCAGCTTCTCCGGGATGATCGCCACGCCCTCGATCAGGTCGATGATGCCCTTGAAGTGCTCGGCCTGCCCGTACGGGATCACGACCGGGATCGCCGGCGCCCCGAGGCGGTCCAGGATCGACTGGTAGCAGAAGTCGTAGTCCGCCCCGACCTTGTCCATCTTGTTCACGAAGCAGACGCGCGGGACGTTGTACTTGGTCGCCTGGCGCCAGACGGTCTCCGACTGCGCCTCGACGCCTTCCTTTCCGTCGAACACCGCGACGGCGCCGTCCAGCACGCGCAGGGAGCGCTCCACCTCGGCGGTGAAGTCGACGTGGCCCGGGGTGTCGATCAGGTTGATGTTGTAGAGCTCGCCGTTCCGCTTCCACTCGCAGAACGTCGCGGCCGAGTTGATCGTGATGCCCCGCTTCTGCTCTTCGGGGTCGAAGTCCATGACGGCGGTGCCCTCGTGCACCTCGCCGACCTTGTGGATGCGGCCCGTGTAGTACAGGAACCGCTCCGACGTCGTCGTCTTGCCCGCGTCGATGTGGGCGGCGATCCCGATGTTCCGAATCTTGGTCAAGTCGCGTGACATAGCTTCCTCGTTCGTGCGCCGGTGCTGCTGCTCTGAGTGTGTGTGCGGGGTGCGGTCACCTCGTGTGCCCGTGCCCGCGCGAAGGGGATAACGTTGAGGGGGAAGGATCGGACACCCCGACCCCGGCCCATTGCTCAAACCAAAACGGTCTTGTATTCCGAGCCCGCCGACACGCGATCCCACCCCCGCGATCCCGCGACGTCCGACTCGGCTTGACGGTCCCCTTGAACTGCCGCCCGGCCCGGTCCCATCGACCCCCCGGACACCGGCCACACGGCCCCTGCGACTGATCCCACCCATTAGCCGCCGCGCCCGCGGTCCGGGGCTCATCGGCCCGGCCGCACGGTCACCCCGGCGCGTCGACTGCCGCGGTCTGACCACTCATGCGGACCCTGCAGGGCGTCGGTCGGCATGAGGCTAGTGATTCGGTCCGGTCTTCATCGCGGCTCCCTGTTCCTGTCCCCGGCGTGTCTCAGTCACGTGGGTTGTGGCACGAGCGCCCGCGAGCTCACGGGCACTCCAGATTGGAACTACGTCTTCCCCGCGTCCGAAGTTTGGACGATCACCGGGGCGCACCGCCTCCGGTGAGTGCGGGGCGGAACACTCTACTGCCCCGCACCTTCCCGTCAAGATCAACAGCACCGCCGCCCCGATCTGACACGAGAAATCACGCCGCCGGACCGCTTCTCCATCTACCCCAATCGTCCCTCTCCTAGGCATTCCCCTTTCTAAAACCGCCCGAACGTTAGAAGAACCACCTGCGCTTGGGCCCGTACTAACTTGTGTGGGCTCGACCTTACAGTTCGACCCTCTTGGCCCGCCCTGAATACCCCGCCTTTAGGGCTGCTGCTGCCGTTCGCAAAGTGCTGCCTGTACTGCCTTTGTCGAATTTCTGGCGTTTGCCGGCCTTTTTCCTCAGTCCGCTCGCGGACATTTCCGATAGTCCTAGGGTAACCGCTCTTAGCGAACGGGTACGCCGACCTGTTACGCCCGGGCATTGCGACGTTCCACCACCCTCTTCGGGGCTAGCGCCGAAAGCGGCCTGGGCCTCGAACACTTCTCGGGTGGGTCGGAGCGCGTTGCTCCCGGGCCGGCCAGACGATGCGGGAAGGTCTCGCACTGGCCAACCGCTGGCGATCGATACGCCAGCACGACTCGTCGGCCCGACAACCCACCCCCGGGCACCCCCGCCGGAATCGTACAGGCAGACGTTGGGTCTGTCGGACGGCGGGAAATGAACGGTTGGGCGGGCTCACCGCCGCGGACGTCGGCCTTTCCAAGCGGGCCGACGACCGCCAGACGAAGGAGTCGCATGCGTCAAGCGGCCAACAGCTTGCTCCTGATCCTGATCCCCACCTGGGGGATGTGGATCTCCGCGGCCCACGCCGCGGAAGCCCCGGCGCTTGCCGCGCCGAGCGGGAGTCCGGTCGCGTTCACGCTCGACCGCCCCGCGCCGACCAAGTCGGTCCCGTCCGCCACCGCCACCCGGTTCCCGTACAAGCAGGTGCGCGGCGCCGCCGGGTACTGGCGCGTCGCCCAGACGCACGCCGGCGTGTGGTGGTTCGTGTCTCCCGCCGACCGCACCGAGTTCCTCAACACCGTCACTACCGTCCAGCCCTATCAGGTCGGGCGCGACAAGGACGGCCCCGCGTTCATCTCCGGCGACTACGACGGCGGCCTCGCCCAGAACGGCAACCTCGACGCGTGGGCCGAGCGGACGCTCGCCCGCGTCCGCGAGACCGGGTTCAAGGGTCTGGGCGCGTGGAGCCACCCGGTGTTCCACAAGTCCGGCGTGCCGATGTCGCGCGACCTCAACGTCTACTCGTGGATGCACGGCGCCGCGCGGCGGTTCTACTCGCCCGAGTTCGCCCAGATCGCCGAGGAGGCGATCAAGTCTCAGGTCGAGCCGCTCAAGGACAACACCGGCCTGGTCGGGTACTTCATCGACAACGAGCTCGACTGGGGCGACCTTTCGGCCGGGCCGGGCGTGTTCTTCGACTACCTCGCCCCCGCCGACCCGAACCGCGCCGAGGTCATCCGCGTGATCCGGTCGGTCTGGAAGGACCTGGGCGCGTTCAACCGCGACTGGCAGACGAAGGTGGGCGACTGGGCCGAGCTCGAGAAGTGGAACACGCTCCCGCGCCAGCCGCAGGCCGCCTACGCCCGCCTGTTCAGCGCCTGGATCGGCCACTTCGCCGCCGACTACTTCAAGCTGACCACGGGCCTGATCCGCAAGCACGACCCGAACCACCTGATCCTGGGCGTGCGGTACAAGGCGTACGCGCTCCGCGAGGTCGTTAAGGCGTCGGCACCGCACACCGACGTGCAGTCGATCAATTACTACAGCGGCGACGGCCGGCTCGACGCCGAGCAGTTCCGCATGCTCCACGAGCTGTCCGGGCAGCCGGTGCTCGTGAGCGAGTACTCGTTCCACGCCCTCGACGGGCGCAGCGGCAACCGCAACACGGTGGGGTTCGCCGCCCAGGTGTTGGACCAGAAGGCCCGGGCCGACGGGTACGAGCTGATGACCACGCGCCTGGCGCGGGTGCCGTACATCGTCGGGGCCGACTGGTTCCAGTGGGCCGACGAGCCCCCGTCCGGCCGCTCAGGCGACGGCGAGGACGCGAACTTCGGTGTCGTCGACATCGACGACAAGCAGTACGACCCGCTCGTCGACGCGGTGAAGCGAACCGCCCCGAAGCTCAACGGCCTGCACGACAAGTCGCACAAGGACGAGCACGTCGACGTCTGGCGCGAGTCGTTCGCCGACAAGCCCGTCGCCCGCGTCCCGTACCTCGACAAGCCGCTGCGGGTCAACGGCGAGCTGTCCGACTGGCCGGCGTCGGCCAAGGTCGAGGGGATCCGCCACGCCCAGACGATCGGCCTCGAGCGGTCGAAGATCCCGCTGCCCAACGTGTACCTGGGCTGGCGCGACGACGGCCTGTACGTCGCCGCCGAGGTGTTCGACGACGACATCCAGGGCGCCCCCGCCCAGGGGTGGTGGTGGACGCGCGACACGGTCGAGTTCTGGGTCTCGACCAAGCCGGTCGCGTCCGACCAGACCGCCTACGACAAGCACTCGCACCAGTTCTTCTTCGTCCCCAACAACTTCCCCGCCGAGGACGGCATCGCCGGCACCGTCGGCCGGTACAAGCGCGACGGGGACGGGCTCAAGGAGAGCCTGATCCCGCACCACGACGTCCGGCAGGTCACGCGGATCTTCCCGAACCGGTACGTGATCGAGATGTTCATCCCCGCCAGGGCGCTGTCCGGGTGGGACCCGCGCAACCAGCCGGCGATGGCGTTCAATATCCACGTGCGGAACTTCCAGCACGCGCTGGACTACTTCTGGAGCGCCCCGAAGGACGTGTTCACGCAGCTGCGACCCAACACGTGGGGCCCGATGTACATGGAGAAGCCCGGCCAGAAGGCGACCGAGGCCGAGGTCCGCCGCGGCAACCCGATCACGCCGGTGCGCGTGACGGTCAAGCCCGCGGCCACGGAAACGGCGGCGGTGGAGTGAGGGGGTGAGCCCGCGGGCCCGTTTAGCCGCGACCCGAAGGGCAAGCGACAGCGCCGCCCGAAGGGGAGCGCGTGGCGCGGATGGTCGAATTCGCGCGCGTTCGGTTCGACGTCGGATTAAAGCGCGTTCGAACGTCCCCCGCCGTGCAACGCGCTCCCCTGCGGGCTCGCCTGAGGCTCGCCCTCCGGGTCGCGGCTAAACGGGGTCACGTGCGCGGCGCGCTGGAAATACAGGAATCGCGCAATTCCACCGTCCCCTCCGACCGCTCCCCCTTCTTGCGCTTCTCCTCCATCTGCTTCATCGCGACCGGCGTGATCACGGCGAGCGAGATCGCGACGATCACCGGGCCGAGCGCGTCGGCGAGCTTGGTCGTCCCGCCCGTCGACCGCCACTTGCCGCCCTCCCACATGCGGTAGATGCCGAGCTTGTACCGGTCGAGTTGGGCGACCTGCGCGTCGAGCGCGTCCCAGTCGCGGCGGGGGATCGACGCCATGACCGCGTCGACGGCGTCCGGGTCGCCCTCGGCCCCCTGGACGATCGTCGGCAGCAGGGCGACCCACGCGTCGAGGTCCGCTCGCCCGAAGTACATGCAGACGGCGGCCAGCCGCGTCCCGACGGGCGGGGTCGCGCCGTCGGCGGACACGGCCGCGGCGCGCGGGGCGCAGATCGTCACCGCCGGCTTCGGGGCCCGGCCCAGCGTCATGTCGGCCAGCACGGCGACCCGGAACGGCCGCTCCGACACGACGACCGCCGGGTTCACGTCGCCCGCGCGGAACTTGTTCCGCTCGCGGAGGAAGTCGCGGATCAGAATGAACGGCCCGGACAGCACGACCAGCGCCCACGCCCAGTGGTAGAACAGGCCGCAGGCGCCGATCACCGTGGCGGCGATCGCGTGGACGGGCGGGTAGGCGGCGAGGTACCCGGCCCACGTCAGGCGCATCCGGCCGGGGTTCGACGCCCACGTGTCGACGTCGCGGTACGGTCGCGGGTCGTGCACGGCGCGCCGCGTGCGCTCCGGCGGGGGCTCGGCGGCGCGCGGGGGGGCCAGGGAGAGCTGCCGGGCCTTCGCCAAGGTCGCCGGTGGACGCGCCGCCGGGACTCGGGCGGGCGGCGGCTCGAGTTCAACCCCGTCGTCGTCGTCCTCGACGATGTCGCTCTCGTCGAAGGTGTCGAACTCGGGCTCGGCACGGAGGACCGTCTGGCACACGCGGCAACGAAACCCTCGACCGACCAGGGCGTCGGGCACGTCGTAATTCTTCCCGCAACCGCAAACCACCCGCCTCGGCATGATGTACCTCGCTGGAGACGGCGCGATTGTAACACCGGTGCGGGGGTTGTGCAGACCGAGGCGCGCGGGAAAGCCCACGGAACTCGTTCCGTGGGGGGTGTGATTTTCGTCACATTCGTTTGCTTACCCGACGGTCAGGAAAGAGGAGGATCCGCGCGCTCAGTACTGCTGTTCCAGCAGGAACAGGGGTCGCGGGTACTTCGTCTTGAGGTTGGTCACGTTGAACACGGCCTGCGTGTCGGACTGACCGGTCGTGCCCATGCCGCCGGGGAGTTCGGCGGTCTGCAGGGTCTCGACGTGGCCATCGAAGAAGACCATGTTGGTCGTCTTGCGCCCGCCGTGCCGGGCGGCGATCCGGTTCCCGTTCATCCCGGTGTAGTGGTAGATCATCCCGTCGAAGAAGAACACCATGTCGCTCGACCGGCGCACCCACGAGATCTTCGCGTGGCGCTCGCCCGAGTTAATTCCCGGGTTCATCCGGCGGGCCGGTGTGCCCTTGGTCATGCTGTTGCCCTCGTCGGCGTTCATGCCGTACCAGACGTGCGTCCACTCGTTCGACGCCGACGACTTGTGCGGATAGGCCATGTGCGCGCGCTCGTCGGCGGCGCGGTTCGACGGGACGCTCGTGTTGCTGTTGAGGTCGATCGACACGACGTCGCTGTTTCCGGACGGACAGTAGAACAAGGTCCCCGTCTCCGGGGCGCTCGAGTACCCGCCGTTGGTCGCGGTCTTCACGCCCGTGACGTACTGGGCGTTGATCATGATCCACGACCAGTGGTCCTGCATCTCGTTCTGATAAGGGATCGTGACGCCCTTGTTGTCACCCGAGTACAGCATGGCGGCCTGCGCGATCTGCCGCAGGTTCGACATGCACTTGGTCGTGTTCGCCGACTCGCGCGCCTTGGACAGCGCGGGCAGGAGGATCGAGATCAGCAGCGCGATGATGCCGATCACGACGAGCAGTTCGACGAGGGTGAAGGCGCGGGGGGCACGTCGATACATGTTGAATCGCTCCACGTGCGGGGTCGGGTGGGTCGGGTGGACGCATCGGCCGGCGCCGGACGACCTCAGTATTGCTGGTCGAGAAGCCAGAGCGGTCCCCGGGGGTAGTTAGTCTTCAGATTCGCGATCGCGAACGCGGCGACGGTGGCGGCCTTATCCGCCAGGCCCATGCCGCCGGGCAGGTCGCGGGTGGGGTAGGTCTCGACGTGGCCGTCGAAGAACGCCAAGTTCGTCATCGTCTTGCTCTTGTGGCGGGCGGAGATGCGGTTGCCGTTCACTTCCTGTTGGTGGTAGATGAGGCCGTCATAAAACATCACCATTTCCGACGCCCGCTTGATGGCGCTCAGGGGCATCAATTTGTGACTGGCGTAGTCCTCGATCCGCCGGCCGGGCGGGCCCTTGGTCGTGCTGGTGCCCTGGCTGGCGTTCATCCCGTACCAGACGTGGACGAGCGTGCCGGTCTTGGGCGAGGTGTGCGCGGTCCCCATGCAGTTGCGGCCGTCGGTCCGGCTGGAGGGGATCTTGTCGTCGTTGGTCAGGTTGGGCGGGAACAACTCGAGGTCGCCGGACGGACAGTAAAAAATGCTGTCGGAACCGGGCGTGGACGCGTCGGCGTTCTTCGGGCCCGGGAGGTAGCCGGCGTCGACGACGATGTTGCACCACCACCCGCCGGGGGGCGTGCCGCACGGCAGCATGTAGCCCTTATTGTCCATCGAGTACATCTGCGCCGCCTGCACGAACTGGCGCATATTGGACATGCACTTGGTCACGTTCGCCTGCTCCCGGGCCTTGGACAGGGCCGGCAGGAGGATGCTGATCAGCAGGGCGATGATACCGATGACGACCAAAAGTTCGACGAGCGTGAACGCGCGGGGGCGTCGGGACATGGGCGGCTCTCCGGACGAACTGCCCCCTCTCATCTAAGACGTGACCCGCGGGATTGTATCAGGTGTCCAGCAGCGTTGCGACAACGATTCTCCTGCGGGATTTCGGATGGAAGAACGCCGATCCGAAATCAGCAATCCGACACCCCCCCATTGCCCCCGTTCCCGGTTGGCACTAACTTAGTCCCTTCGATTTCTCAAGGAGACTTTCATGGCATTGCTGGACGGTAAGAAGGGGCTGGTACTGAACATCGCCAACGACCGGAGCATCGGCGCCCACATCGGCGGGAACGCCGCCAAGCAGGGGGCGACCGTCGGGTTCGGCTTCCTCCCGATGGACAACCGGGAGAAGAACGAGAAGCGCGCCCGCAAGGCCGCCGACGAGCACGGCGTGAAGGACGCCTGGCTGCACCCCTGCGACGTCGGCCGGGACGAGGACATCGAGGCGTTCTTCGCCGCGGCCAAGGAGAAGTTCGGGACGATCGACTTCCTCGTCCACTCGCTGGCGTTCGCCAACCCGACGTTCCTGAAGAAGGACGAGGGGAACTTCACGTCGACCCCGCGGGATGCGTTCAAGCAGGCCCTGGACATCAGCGCCTACAGCCTGATCGCCCTGGCGCGGGCGGCGGCGCCGCTCATGCCCGAGGGCGGGTCGATCATCGGCCTGACCTACTACGGGGCCAACAAGGTCATTCCGGGCTACAACGTGATGGGCGTCGCCAAGGCGGCGCTCGAGGCGTCGGCCCGGTACCTCGCGTTCGACTTGGGGAATAAGAAGATCCGCGTGAATACGATCAGCGCCGGCCCGGTCAAGACGCTGAGCGCGATGGGCGTGGGCGGGATCGACGAGATGTTCGCCCACACCGAGCGGAAGGCCCCGCTGCACCGCAACATCGACGCCGACGAGGTCGGGAAGACGGCGGTGTACCTGCTATCGGACCTGTCGAGCGGCGTGACCGGCGAAAACATCTTCGTCGACAGCGGGTTCAACACGGTCGGGCTGTAACCGGCCTACGATGTCCAGACCCGCACAGGAGCCGTCACGCGGCTCCTTTGCTGTTGACACTGGATCACCTTATCGAGGGAGAGCCATGCGCTACCGCCGATTCCCGGTCTTTCCGACGTCCGCGTTCGCGCTGACGGTGTTGCTGGCGACGCTCGGGGCGCGGGCGGACGTGCCGACGAACCCGGCGGACCTGAAGGTGGCGATCGACGGCGCGAAGGTCGTCATTAACGGCAAGACGATCGCGGTGCCGTGCCAGCGGGCCGAGCTCGAGGCGGCGCTGGGCAAGCCGGACCGCGAATCCGACCTGGCGAACCTGATCCTGACGTGGGACAACTTCGGCGTGGTCGCGTACGTGCGCAAGGACAAGGGGGTCGTGCGGCAGGTGACGCTCGCGCTGGACAAGGACGCGCCGAAGTTCTGGCCGGCCAAGACGTTCGCCGGGACGCTCACGCTCGACGGGGCGCCGGTCACGGCCAAGAGCACGGCCGAGGAGATCAACGCCGCCAAGACGGGCGAGAAGCTGCGGACGGACAAGTCGATCGCGACGTGGCAGGTGATTAATTACCCGGACGCGATCGTGTCCGTGCAGCCGCCGAGCGAAAAGGGCGGGAGCAAGGACGCCAAGGTGGGGTGCGTGTCGGTCGACACGCGGTACGTAAAGCCCAAGGCCGCGGCCAAGTGACCGGCGGTGGCACTTCAGTGCCAATGGTCGATTATCGGACCCGGGAAATTCCGCATTGTAGAGCACCCCACAGTTTCGACCGATCTGTTAAGCAGGATCGGTTGTGCCCGCTGTAGGAACTCTTCGTATGCGCGTGATGTTGGTCGATGACGATTCGCGGATGCGCCAGGTGCTGGCGAGGTTGCTTCTGTCGGCGGGGCTGACCGTGTCGCACGAGGCGGGGGATGGGGCGGAGGCGCTGGCGGCACTGGAACGGGGCGACGGGGTGGATTTGATCGTGACCGATTGCCGGATGCCGCGGATGGACGGGATCGCGTTCGTGACGGCGCTGAGGGCGCGGGGGGATCGGACGCCGGTGATCATGCTGAGCGGCGAACACGACCCGCACCTGATCGTGCGGGCGGTGAAGGCGGGGGTGAGCAACTACGTCCCCAAGCCGCTGAACCCGGCGGCGTTCTTCGAGAAGATCTGGCAGACGCTGGCGGTGGGGCGGGCCGTCGCGGTATGAGGGCTGCCTGTCGGGACGGGGCGGCCCGCGAATGACGAATGTCGAAACTCGAAATTCGAATCAAATCCGAAGGTCGAATGGCGAATGTCGAAACGGGGCCAGTGGGCGACCGCGCGCGCCCGTTTCGTCATTCGTCCTTGGTCATTCGTCATTGATTCGAGCTTCGAGTTTCGACCTTCGTCTTTCTCGGGGCATTCCCGTCCCTCGTTTGACCCGTCTCCCAATCCCCTTTACGATCCCGCGTCCGCGCGATTCCAGGCGCGCGGTGCGCGCCTATGTTTGCGATCGTCAGTGACATCCACGGCAACATCGAAGCTCTGTCGGCGGTCTTCGCGGAGATCGACCGGCGCGCGATTCAGCACGTCGTGTGTCTGGGGGACATCGTCGGGTACGGGCCCAACCCGATGGAGTGCCTGGACCTGGTCGCCCAGCGGTGCCGGGCGGCGATCATGGGGAACCACGACTTCGCCGTCCTCTACGAGCCGTACAACTTCAACAGCGGGGCGGAGGCGGCGTGCTTCTGGACGCGCAAGTGCTTCGAGAACGACCCCGACCAGGCCCGGCGGGCGGCGCGGTGGAAGTTCCTCGGGAACTTGCCGGTGCGGATCAAGACGCCAGACTTCGTCGCCGTCCACGCGAGCCCGCGGCGGCCGATCAACGAGTACATCTTCCCGGACGACATCTACACGAACCCGGGGAAGTTCGTGAGCATTTTCGAGCGGTTCGAGCGGCTGTGCTTCGTGGGGCACACGCACGTCCCGGGGGTCTTCCTGGAAGGGCCGGACTTTTACAGCCCCGACGAGCTCGACTACAAGTTCGAATTGACGGACGAGAAGGCGATCATCAACGTGGGGAGCGTCGGGCAGCCGCGGGACCGGGACCCGCGGGCGAGCTTCGTGGTCGTGACGGACACGGCGATCGAGTTCGTGCGGGTGCCGTACGACGTGGACGGGACGATCCGGAAGGTGAAGAACACGCCGGACCTGGACCCGTTCTTGGGGAGCCGGTTGCTGGACGGGCGGTGAGCGGTCGTTGAGCCGTCATCCTGAGGTACTCCAAAGGATCTTGCATCGAACTTCTAGGCCCGTTCGGCCTTGACGTTCGAGGCTGGGTCCTTCGCTTCGCTCAGGATGACGGGTGTGCGGGTCGGTACGGGATTTGGAAATCGAGAGCTGCTGTAATCCATGAAGAGTGATACCAAGCGATTGATCGTCGGGATGCTGGTCGCGTTCGGCGTCCTGATGGGGTGGAACCTGTTCATGAAGTGGCAGTGGCCCGAGTGGTACGCCAAGGAGCACGGGCCCAAGCAGGAGCAGCCGCAGCCGGTCGCCCCGGCGACGACGCCGACGACCGCGACGAGCCAGGGGGTCGCCACGACGGGTACGACGGGCGGCGGTCAGGCGACGCCCGGCACGACGGGCACGCCCGGGACCGTGACGGCGGCGGGTTGGGTCGCGCGGGGCGTGGCGGCGGGACAGGCGGCGCCGGCGGCGCGCGTGCTGGGGAAGGAAACGGCCAACGACCCGACGTACGCGATGGGCGTGCGCGTCGTGCCGCGCGGGGCGGCGGTGGACCGGGTCGTGCTGAACTCGTTCGACAAGTCGGCCGACGACCGCAAGTCCCGGTTCACGTTCGAGGAGCCGTTCGGCGCGGACAAGGGCGCGCCGGTCGCCGAGACGCGGACGCTGATGAGCCGGACGGTCTCGATCGCCGGCCAGCGGGTGGACCTCGGGGCGGTCGACTGGCGCGAGGAGAAGGCGGACGACAAGTCGGTCGTGTACGCGGTGGACGTGTACGACGGCGCGGGGGACAAGGCGGCGAAGGTCGCGACGGTCTACAAGACGTTCGCGCTGACCGCCAAGGCCGACCCGAGCCAGGGGTACGTGCTGAACGTGACGCAGCGGGTGGAGAACGCGACGGCCGAGCCGTTCACGACGTGGACGGTGGTGAACGGGGTGGGCACCCCGCCGCGCGAGCTCGAGCAGCGGCCGGACCAGGCGGTGATCGGCGCGTTCCACGTCGAGGGCGGGACGGCCAAGCTGCACCAGTGGCTGCTGTCGAGCGAGTTCGGGCCCAACGGGTTCACGTCCAAGGCGTGGAGCAAGGACGAGAAGGAGCGCCCGGCGCTGTGGATCGGGCAGCAGAGCTCGTACTTCAACTCGATCGTCCGGCCCGTCCCGTTCGACAACGCCCCGCGCGACGCCGACTGGGTCGCCAGCTTCGGCGGGGACCTGATCAACCCGACGGCGACGGCGGACCACTTCTGGGTCATGACCAACGTCCGGACGAAGGACCAGACGGTGGAGGCGGGGAAGGCGAAGGACTTCGCGTACGAGGCGTACTTCGGCCCCAAGGGTCGGAAGGTGCTCAAGAATGACTTCTACGGCGCGGCCCCGCGGTTCTACGACCAGACCCTGGTCATCTCGGGCGGGCTGTGCGCGGTCTGCACGTGGTCGTGGCTGATCAACGGGCTGGTGTGGCTGCTGGGGATCTTCGAGTGGGCGACGCGCGACTGGGGCGTGGCGATCATCCTGCTGGTTCTGCTGGTTCGGGCGCTTTTGCACCCGATCACCAAGAAGAGCCAGGTCCACATGATGAAGATGCAGAAGATGGGGCCCGAGCTCGAGAAGCTCAAGAAGCGGTACGCCGACGACAAGGAGGCGCTGGCCAAGGCGCAGATGTCGTTCTACAAGGAGCAGGGGATGGGCCCGATCCTCGGGTGCCTGCCGATGTTCCTGCAGATGCCGATCTGGATCGCGCTGTGGAACGCGCTGCAGAGCACGTTCGAGCTGCGGGCCGAGCCGTTCCTGTACGGGCTGACGTGGATCAAGGACCTGGCGCAGCCGGACCACCTGATCCGGTTCGCCCAGCCGATCAACCTGTACTTCTTCCACCTCAACGCGCTGAACATCCTGCCGCTGCTGCTGGGCGTGGTGTTCTACCTGCAGCAGAAGATGACGCCCAAGCCGCCGACGATGACGCCGGAGCAGGCGCAGCAGCAGAAGATGATGACGTGGATGAGCACGCTGCTGTTCCCGCTGTTCCTGTACACGGGCCCGAGCGGGTTGAACCTGTACATCCTGACGAGCACGGGGTTCGGGATCATGGAGAGCAAGGTAATCCGGCGGCACATCAAGGAGCGCGAGGCGGCCGAAGCGGCGCGCGGCCCGGTGATCGTCGACGGCCCCCCCGACGAGATGGGCGGCGGCGTGCGGCGCGTGGGCGGCCCGAAGGGCGGCGGCGGCAAGGGCGGGGCCGGCGAGCCCGCGAAGAAGAAGGGGTGGTTGCAGCGGTTGCAGGAGAAGGCGGAGGAACTTCAGAAGCAGCAACAGCAGCAGAAGAAGAAGCGGTGAGAAGGATGAAGGATGAAATAGGGCCGGGGCGGGGCACGGGCGTTTCAGCCGCGGAGCGGCGACAAAAAGTAGCCCGGGGCGTGAGCCCCGGGTGAAATATGCGATGAGAGCAAAAGCCCCGGAGGGGCGGCAGAACGCGGCGCACGACGCTCTCCTCTGTCGCCCCTTCGGGGCTATTTGTTGTCGACGTGTCGTGGACCCAGGGCTTGCGCCCTGGGCTACTTTTTGTCGCTCCTTCGGAGCTGAGGGCATGGCGAATCGCCGGGGC
>DATHXE010000642.1:0-23401 GCA_035459845.1 Tepidisphaeraceae bacterium
GGCTCCCGAGCACGAAGCGACGGCGGAGGAGGCGGACGACGCCCTCGCCGGCATCCCGGTTCCCGCCACCGACACCGGCGAACCGATCGACCCGTCGATGACGCTCGCGCCCGACGCCCCCGCACACGCCGTGGCTCATCACGCCGCGCCGTCGCACGAACTGGACCCCGCCGTGCTCGCAATCGACGCGCAGCCAACGGCTGCGCGCGGCGCCGATAGCAAGTCGACCGCGCCGGTCGCGCCGCCGCCCGTCCCGACGGAGGCCGACTTCGCCGCCAGCAATCACGACAAAATCGTTACGTCGGTGCGCACGCAGCTCGCCGGCGCGACGGGCGGGTCAATGCAGATCCGCCTGGACCCGCCCGAGCTCGGCGCGCTTCAGGTAATGGTCGAGATGCGCAACGGCACGCTATCGGCGACGTTCCAGACGTCGTCGGATGACGCCACGCAGCTGCTCTCCCACAGCCTGAATCAGCTCAAGCACGTCCTCGAAGCGCAGGGCGTGACCGTCGACAAGCTGCAGGTGCAACAGGCCCCGAAGTCGGAGAACGCGAACGGGCAGGGGGGCGAGGGCGACGGGAAGCAACAGCAGCAGAACCCCGACGACGACCACGCCGCCCGACAGGAGCAGCAGCGGAAGGAAATGCTGCGGCGGATGTGGCGGCGCGCCGCCGGCGTCGCCGACCCGCTCGACCTCACGGCGTGAGGGTGGGGGCGTCGGCTCGCGCGTGACCGGTGGGCAGAGCCCACCCTACGACAGCCCGCACCGCGCGACCACACCCGTCGAGAGTGACCGCCCGCCCGCCGTGGACAGTTCCAGTTCGGCCGCGTCGACCTTCGCGCGCCGGCCGCGCAAGGCGTCCGCCATTATCGCCCGGACCGTCGCCGGGGTGTCGCCGCGGGCGTAGGCGTTGAGGATCACGAACGCCGGGCGGTCCGACAGGAGACGCGCGCAGGCCGACAGCAGGGGGGGCAGGTCGCGCTCGACGCGCCAGGCCTTGCCGGTGGGCGAGTGTCCGAACGCGGGCGGGTCGAGGATGATCCCGTCGTACGTCTTGCCCCGCCGGACCTCGCGGGCCGCGAATTCGGCGGCGTCGTCGAGGATCCACCGCGTGCGATCCGCCGCGACGCCGTTGAGCGCCGCGTTCTGCTTCGCCCAAGTGATCGACGGCTTGGCCGCGTCGACGTGGGTGACGTGGTGGCCGTCCTTCGCCAGCGCGATCGTCGCGCCGCCGGTGTACGCGAAGAGGTTGAGCACCGTCAGTGGGCGCCCGGCCTTGCGACCCATGGCCCGCGCCCACCGCCAGTTTTCGAGTTGTTCCGGGAACACGCCCGTGTGTTTGTACGGCGCGAGCCGCACGGCCAACCGCAGGTCGTCGAACGCGACGGGCCAGAACTCGGGGAGCGCCCGCCGGGCGTCCCACTGCCCCTTCCCCTTCTCGCCGCGATAGGTCGCGTCGGCTGTCAACCATAGCTTTGCATCCACGCGCCGGCCCGTCGCCGTCGGGTCCGGCCGGTCGAGCCGGTACGGCCCCCACGTTTCGAGCCGCCGGCCGTCGCCGAAATCGAGCAGGGCGTATCCCTCGGCCGCCGCCATCACGCCTCCTCCACGAGGATCTTCGCCGCCGCCGCCGTGCCGAGCGTGACCGGCTTGCCGCCGAGTCGTACCTTCACCTGGTCCGCCTGCGCGTCGCGCGCCTCCACGCCCACCTCTACGCCCGGCGTAAGTCCCGCGCGGCGCAGGAACTGCAGGAACGCCGCCTCCTGGTCTGCAATTCGACTGATCCGCGCCGATGTGCCAGGCTCCACCTGCGCCAGCGTCCGCAGACGCGGCGACGACACCTTGCCCTTGGCCGTCGGGATCGGGTCGCCGTGCGGGTCGACGGCGGGGTAGTTGAGCAGCGCGTCCATCCGCTCGAGCACCTTGTCCGAGATCGCGTGCTCCAGGTGCTCGGCCTCCTCGTGCACCTCAGACCAATCCAGCCCCAGCACCTCGACCAGGAACAACTCGACCAGCCGGTGCCGGCGGAGGACGTGCAGGGCGAGCTGCTCGCCGGCCCGGGTAAGCCGGACGCCCGTGCGCGGTTCGTACGCGACCAGGTTCGCCTCGGCGAGCGCCTTGACCATGGTCGTCGCCGTCCCGGGGGTAACGGTCATCGCGGCCGCGAGCCGCCCCATGGGGACGAGCTCGCCCCCGGCCAGCGCCTGCTGCTCGAGGTAGAGCTGCTTGAGGTAGTTTTCGACCGTCGTAGACGCCATGAAGACCGCCGATTGCCGAATTCGGAGGGCGAGGCCCTGCGAGCCGTTCGTCCTCCGGCAGGGCGGCTCGGACGGAGCCTCGCCCTCCCGGATCCCAGTATAGCCTTTGAAATTCCTGTTGACATCGGTTTGACAATACCGAACAATGACTTTGACTACTCAAAGAGGAGATCGCCATGGGAAGCAGGGATGTCCGTCTCGGCCTGGCCGCCTGTCTGTTCGTGCCCCTCGCGTCTGCGGAGGAGGCGCCCAATGCACCCGCCGACAAGTCCGCGTACACGCTGTTCAACCCGACCCCGCGCGAGCACATGCGCGAGCTGGCGGCGGACCGCCCCGACACGACGGAGAACCCCCGCACGGTCGACGCCGGCCACTACCAGCTCGAGATGAGCCTGGTCGACTACACCTACGACCGCTCGCACGGCGAGACGTCCGAGACGTTCCGCGGCGCGCCATTCAACATCAAGGCCGGGCTGACCAACAACATCGACGTCCAGCTCGTGTTCGACCCGTACGTCAACGCCCGCGGCGGCCCGACGCGCCACCAGGGCCACGGCGAGACCGAACTCCGCCTCAAGGTCAACGTCTTCGGCAACGACACCGACGGGCCGGCCTTTGGCGTCATGGGCTTCGTTAAGCTTCCCACCGGCTCGGGTGAGCTCTCCAACGACCATTACGAGGGCGGGATCATGTTCATCGCGGGCACCCCGCTACCCGCGGACTTCGAGCTGATCACCATGCTCGAGGTCGACTTCGTCCGCGACGCCGGGAACGGCTACGGCACGGCGTTCCAGCACTCGGCCACCCTGGGCCGAAAGCTCGGCGAGAACCTCGACGGTTACATCGAGTACATCGGCACCGCCTACAGCGGCGCGGGACAGACCTACCGGGCCGTCGTCGGCGCCGGCGTCACGTACACGATCGGCGAGACCGTCCAGCTCGACGCCGGCGTCAACGTCGGCATCTCGGAGTCGGCCGACGATTTCAACGTGTTCGCCGGATTGACCTACCGGATCTGACATTTCCGAGGTACGCCGAGGAATCTGGCCCCGAGCGTCCGGGCCCGTGCGCCAACGTCGACCCGGCCGCGAAGTTCGAGGCCAGATCCTTCGGAGTACCTCAGGATGACGGTCCGGACGCCAATTCACCGAATGAGAGTGACCATGCGATACCTTCCGCTCCTCATCATCCCGGCGCTACTCGCAGCCTGCGACTCTAAGCCCGGCGCCGTCTCCGCCTCCGGCAAGCCCAAGGTCGTCGCCACCACGACGATGATCGGCGACCTCGTCGCGCAGATCGGCGGGGACAAGGTCGACCTGACCGTCGTCATGCCCGCCGGCACCGACCCGCACACGTACAAGCCCAAGACCAAGGACCTGGGCGACATCGCCGGCGCGTCGCGCGTCTTCTACAACGGCCTGCACCTCGAGGGGAAGATGGTCGAGCTGTTCGAGGAGAAGATGAAGGGCAAGGCGATCGCCGTCACGTCCGGCCTCGACCACGGCAAGGACCTGATCCCCTGGAAGGACGGCGACGCTGGGGCCCACGACCCCCACGTCTGGTTCGACGTGACCCTCTGGGCCCGGGCCGGGCAACTCGTGAAGGACACGCTCGTGAAGGACGACCCCGCCAACGCCGCCCACTACGAACAGCGTTACACCGCTTTCGCCGCCCGCATGGACGCGCTCGACAAATACGTGAAGGACGCCGTCGCGAGCATCGCCGCCGAGCGCCGCGTCCTGATCACCAGCCACGACGCGTTCAGCTATTTCGGCCGGCGCTACGGCGTCGACGTCCGCGGCCTGCAGGGAATCAGCACCGAGACCGAGGCCGGCCTGTCCAACGTCCGCGAGGCCGTGCAGTTCATCGTCGCAAGGAAGATCCCCGCCATCTTCGTCGAGAGCTCGGTCAACCCGCAGACGATCAACCGCGTGCAGGCCGACTGCAAGGCCGCGGGTTGGGACGTGAAGATCGGCGGCGAGCTGTACTCCGACGCCATGGGCGCCCCGGGCGAGCACGCCGGGTACGCGGTAGAGACCTATGATGGCATGGTCCGCTACAACACGGACTTGCTGGTGAAGGGCCTCAAGTAGCGCATCACCTTGCCGACCGACACGCCATGACCCTCTCCACCCCAACTTCCGCCCCCGCCCCGGCGATCCCGTACCGCGGCGAGGCCGCCGCGCCGGCCCTCGAGATTCACGACCTCACCGTCTCGTACCACCGCAAGCCGGTGCTCTGGAACGTCGACCTCGCCGTCCCGCCGGGCAAGCTCGTCGGCATCATCGGGCCGAACGGCGCCGGCAAGTCCACGCTCATTAAGGCCGTCATGGGCCTGCTCCCGCTCTCGTCCGGGTGGGTGCAGGTGTTCGGGCGCGGCGTCGACCAGATGCGCCACCGCGTGGGGTACGTCCCGCAGCGCGAGAGCGTCGACTGGACCTTCCCCGTCACCGCGATGGACGTCGTGCTCATGGGCACCTACGGCAAGCTCCCGTGGTGGCGGCGCGTCGGCCGGGCGCACCGCGAGAAGGCGCGGGCGTGCCTCGACAAGGTCGGCATGACGGCCTACGCGAACCGCCAGATCTCCAACCTGTCCGGCGGGCAGCAGCAACGCGTGTTCCTGGCCCGGGCGCTCGCCCAGGACTCGGACGTCTACCTGATGGACGAGCCGTTCGCCGGCGTCGATGCCGCCACCGAGTCGGCGATCGTCAAGCTCCTCCAGGAGCTCCGCGCCGCCGGCAAGACGGTCCTGGTCGTCAACCACGACCTGCAGACGGCCCGCGAGTACTTCGACATGCTCATCCTGATCAACATGCGCTTGGTCGCGTTTGGCCCGACGGACGAGGTCTTCACGCCCGAACTGCTCCAGAAGACCTACGGCGGCCGCCTCACGATCCTCGCCGACGTCGCCGACGCCGTGCAGGTCGCGGAAACCGGCCGCAAGGACAAACGCTGAAATGAACCACGAAGGACACGAAATGCACGAAAGAGCCGCTGTGTTCACTCTTTCCCCTCTTCGTGTCCTTCGTGCTTTTCGTGGTTAACCCTCCGAAGGAAGTAGAGAAGTGTTCCCCCTCGCCGCCCGGTTCAACTCCACGCAAAACGGCCTCGCCGAGGTCCGCGACGCCGTCGCGCGCCTGTTCGATTCCCGCATCGAGGGCGTCGACTGCGTCGTCTGGGCCGCGGTTCTTCTGGGCGTCACGTGCGGCGTGCTCGGGTGCTTCATCGTCCTCCGCAAGCAGAGCCTCCTCGGCGACGCGATCGGCCACTCGGTCCTACCCGGCGTGTGCCTCGGGTTCATCGTCGCCGGCTCCCGGAGCACGCCCGCGCTGCTGATCGGCGCGCTGATCGCCGGCCTGTGCGCCACCGCCCTGATCGGCCTGCTCCAGCGCACGACCCGCCTCAAGCCCGGCGAGTGCATGGGCGTCGTCTTCACCGGGTTTTACGGGCTGGGCATCGTCCTCCTGCGCGTCGCGGGCGACCGCGGCGGGGGCGGGTCCGCCGGGCTCGACCGCTTCCTCTTTGGCCAGATCGCCGGCATCAGCCTCGCCGACGTCGGGTACGTCGCCGTCGTCACCGTCGCCACGCTTCTCATGGTGTGGGCGTGCTGGCGCAGTTTGGCCGTCTGGACGTTCGACGAGGGCTTTGCCCACGGCATCGGCGTCCGCACCCGCGCCCTCGAGTACACGCTCACCGGCCTGCTCACTCTGGCGATCGTCATCAGCATCCAGGCGGTCGGCGTCGTGCTCGTCGCCGCGCTTCTCGTCACGCCCGCCGCCACCGCCTACCTCCTCACCGACCGCCTGCACCGCATGGTGATCCTCGCCGCCGCGTTCGGCGCGGGGGCGGGCGTGATCGGCATCTTCGCCAGCCTGGGCCTGTCGTCCGCCACCGCCACGATGCCGACCGGCGCGACGATCGTCCTTGCGGCGGGCATGCTCTTCGCGCTCGCGTTCCTGCTCTCCCCGCGCCACGGTCTGCTCCCACGCACGGCGCGCCTCTGGGAGCGCCGCCGCCGTACGAGGGCCGAGAACCTGCTCAAGACGATGTACCAGATCATGGAGCGGCGCGGCGGAACCGACCGGCGCGTGGGCGTCAGCGACATCACATCGGCCCGCCAGGAGTCGGCCGCCCACGTCCGGTCGCTCGCGCGCCTCGCCCGCAAGCGGGACTGGCTCACCGCCGCCGACCACGACCCGCTCGTCCTCACCGAGTCCGGCTACGCGCACGCCGCCGGCGTCGTCCGCAACCACCGCCTCTGGGAACTCTTCCTCACACAGGAGGCGCACCTCGCCGCCGACCACGTTCACCGCGACGCCGAGCACATCGAGCACGTCCTCCCGCGAGATGTCATCGCCCGCCTCGAACAGATGCTCGATCACCCGGCGGCGGACCCGCACGGCCGGGCGATCCCCAAGCCGGCAGGGGGGGCGGTATGACGGTCTTCCAGTCCCTGCTCCACGCGCTCACCGAGCCCTGGACGCGCGACTCGCTCCGCGTCTACTGGCCCATCCTCGCTGAAGGCGCGCTCGTCTCGGTCGCCCTGGGTCTGATCGGGTGCTTCCTGGTCGTCCGCGGGATGTCCCTGCTGGGGGATGCGCTCTCGCACTCCGTCCTCCCCGGCATCGTCGTCGGCTTCCTGATCGGCGGGTCGCTCCACTCGCCGTGGATCCTGATCGGCGCGACCGCCGTAGGCCTCGGGGCGGCCTTCCTCGTCCAGAACATCCACACGGCCAGCCGGGTCAAGGAGGACGCGTCGCTCGGCATCGTCTTCACGTCCTTGTTCGCGCTGGGCGTCGTCCTGATCAACGTCTACGCCGGCCAGGCCGACCTCGACCCCGGGTGCGTGCTCTACGGCAACATCGAGAGCTTCATCGTCGACCGCGGCGGCATCCGCCCGATGGCCGTCGTGCTGGCGTGCGTCCTGATCGGCCTGGTCGTCTTCTACCGCCCGCTGCTCGTGAGCACCTTCGACCCGACCCTCGCCCGCAGCCTGGGCGTGCGCGTCGCGCTCGTGCAGTACGGGCTGATGGCCGCGCTGTCGCTGACGATCGTCACCAGCTTCGAAGCCGTGGGTGCGATCCTCGCAGTCGCCCTGCTGATCATGCCCGGCGCGACCGCCCGCCTGTGGACCGACCGCATGCCCTCGATGTTGCTGATCGCCGCGGCCCATGCGCTCGCGTCGACCGCGCTGGGCTACTGGCTCAGTCACCCCGCGGCCGGGAACACGTCTGCCAGCGGCGCGATTTGCGTCGCCGGGTTCGCCCTGTTCCTGGCCAGTTGGCTGGTCGCCCCGCGGTACGGCCTGGTGCATCGCGCCCTGCAGCGCCGCAGGCTCAAGCGAACGGTCGAACTCGAAAACGTCGTGAAAGCCGTCGAAGAAGCCGGCGGCGGCGCGACCGTCGAGTGGCTCGCCTCCGACGCCCGGATGACCCGGCGCCAGGCCGCCAAACTCGTCGCCCGCGGCATCGCGCGCGGCTGGATGACCCGCACGGACGGACGGATCGCCCTGACCGACACCGGCCGCACCGCCGCCCGCCGCCTGACCCGCGCCCACGAGCTGTGGGAAGCCTTCCTTAAGCGCGAGGTCGGCCTGCCGGACGACCACGTCCACGACGCCGCCGAGTGGATCGAGCACCACCTCGACGACGAGCGCCTGGCGGAAGTCGCGGGCGTGGTCGGCGGTTCCCCCGGCGAGCCCGCTTCAGCGGGCGGGTCGCGAAGCGAGTCGACACCGAAGCGATGACGGAGCGAACGGACGATCGCCCATCGAACGCGCACCCGTCCCCTCCTGTGTTCTCGAGCCGGCTAGCGCAGCGCACGGCACCCGGCTCGGAATGACATCGGACGCAGCACCCACTATGCGTTCGGCATCCCGCTCCCCAGATCCACCTTCGCGTGGTCCACGCCCTCCTCGCCGTACTTCTTTCCGGTCACCAGCGCCTTGGCGAACCCGTACAGCTTCACGAGCGTGCCGGACGGGCCGTCCCAGTACTCGGCCTGCGTCACCTGCACGCGCAGCAGCGCCAGGTTCGAATCGTCGAGACCTTTCGGGAACCACGCCTTGTGGATCGGGGACCACAACTCCTGGGCCTTGGCGCGGTCCCGCACGAGCTGCGCCGTCCCGCTGACCGACACGAAGCGGTTCCCCGACGGGTCGGCGTACGACAGGTTCACGTGCTTGTCCTGTTGAACCTCGTGCACCTTGCCCGACTCGGCCTCGGTGAAGAACCAGAGCACGCCGTCGAACTCGGCCTGCTGAGTGGCCATCGGCCGGCTGTGAAGCGCGCCGTTGTCGCCGACCGTCGTGAGCATGGCGATGTTGATGCCCTTGATCAGCTTGGCGAGCTTGTGGATGTCGGTGTCGTGGGACATGAGAACTCCTAGTTAGAGTAGCCGGTAGCCAGCGGAAGGTGTGGCGGGTCAGCCATCGTTGCGGGAGCGAACTCGCGACTTGCCGGACGAGGCTTTCGAGAGCCGCTGCCGGAGAAGAGTGAGAATCATCGCCTCCTCCGGCTTGAGTCGGCCGGCGCCCTTGGCGAGCTTTCTCTCGGTCTTTTGCTTGAGCGTCTGTGCCAACGTGCCGTCGAGGTACGAATCGAGCACCGTCGGGTGGATGTAGCACTTCCGGCAAACGGCCTTCGTGTTCCCCAGTTTCTCGGCGACCGACTCGACGGCTTTGACGATGTTCTTCTTCGCCTGCGCCTGGCTGTCGAAGTGCGCCAGCTCCTGCAGCGCGATCGCGGCGAGCACGGTGCCGGCCCACGTGCGGAAGTCCTTGGCGGTGAACTCGTCGCCGGCGATCTCGCGGATGTACGCGTTTACGTCCGCCGACCCGACGTCGCACACCTTGCCGTCGTCGTCGACGTACTGGAACAGTTCCTGGCCGGGCAGGTCCTGGCACGCCTTGACGACCCGCGCGAGGCGCGGGTCGGCAAGGTCGATATCGTGGTCGACGCCCGACTTGCCGGTGAATTCAAACTTGACGCCGTGCCCGCGGACCCGCGCGTGGTGGTCGCGCAGCGTGGTCAGGCCGAAGGACTTGTTAGAGCGGGCGTACTCGTCGTTGCCCACGCGAATAAGCGTGGTCTCGAGCAGCCGGACGACGGCGGCGAGCACCTTCTCGCGCGGCAGGCCGGCGCGCTTCAGATCCCGCGCCACGCGGCGCCGGATTTCGGGCAGCGCCTTGCCGAACGCGAGCAGGCGGTTGTATTTGCTCTGTTCGCGCACCTGGCGGAACCGCGGGTGATAGCGGTACTGCTTGCGCCCGCGGGCGTCGTACCCGGTCGCCTGCAGGTGACCGTCGGCCGAGGGGCAGATCCAGACCTCCGACCAGGCAGGGGGGATGACGAGCGATTTGATCCGCCAGAGCGTCGGCTCGTCACGGACGAGCTTCCCCTTCGCATCGAGATACGTGAACCCCGTCCCCGCCTTCCGCCGCCGGATCCCGGGCGATTCGTCGGACACGTACCGAAGTGCCGCGGCGGACGCGGCCGCCTTCGGGTCCGCGGGCAATTCCTTCGGCAGCGGCCTTTCGCGTTTGGGCCGCCACGATGCGGGCAGATCGGCCCCGGCGTTTCGTGGCGAGCGTTTCGATCTAAGTGCGGTGGCGGCCATCGCCCGAACTAATGCGAGGGCCGTGCCAATCCCATCGTGCCGCGCTTCCGTAATCTGCTTGACGGAGTTAGTTAGGCATTACTATCATGTCGGCGGGTATTCTGATGCCGGTCACACACGTTCACAACTGGTACGCGGGCTGGGCCTTGGTGCTGACCGCGTTCGCCACCGGCGCCGCGGTCGGGCTCTTCTTCCACCGCGAGGAGTTCTGGGGCGGGTACGCGTCCTTCCGCCGGCGAATCGTCCGTCTCGGCCACATCGCCTGCGCGGCGCTGGGCATGATGAACGTCGTCTACGCACTCTCGCCTTGGCCCGCACCCGGCGCGTCCATCACGCCGTACGCCAATGCCCTCTGGATTACCGGCGGCGTCTCCATGCCCATCGTCTGCTTCCTGAGCGGCTGGCGCATGGGGTTCCGGCACTTGTTCTTCATTCCGGTGGGTTCGCTTGTCGGGGCGGTGGGGCTGACATTATCGGGAGGGGCGTCATGACGACTTCCTCCACCCTCATCGCGTCGGCGGATGGCCCCCCCGTATCGGCTGGCGAACCGCTTAGCGTGCGAACCGTGCTGGGCGTGCTCGTCGGCCGGCGCGATTCGATCCTGGCCGCGTACCACTCACCCGCGACCCTCTGGCTCGGGCTGGCGTTCGTGCTGGTCGCGGGCTTGGCACGCGACTACGACGCGGCTGACCTGTCGCGCGACCCGTGGTGGCTGGTCGTGCCGGCCGGGGCGTCGGCGGTCGTCGCGCTGGCGATCTACGGGCTGGCACGCGTGCGCGTCGCGGACCGACCGCCGTTCTGGAGCGGGTATCGGCGATTCCTCGGGCTCGTCTGGCTCATGTCGCCGATGGCCCTGCTGTACGGGATTCCGTGGGAGCGGTTGGCCGAGCCGGGCGAGGCCGTGCGCCTCAACCTGTGGACGCTCGCTCTGGTCTCGGCGTGGCGCGTCGCGCTGGCGGCCCGGGTCGTGCACGTGCTGACGGACTTGGGCGGCGTGCCGTCACTCCTGCGCGTCTCGCTGATCGCCGGCTCGGTGGCGGCCCTCGCGCTGTTCACGGTGCCGGCGCCCGTGTTCCAGGTGATGGGCGGGATCCGGCAGACGAGCGGCGAGCGCCTCCTCGCCAGCACGATCGTGTTCGCGCGCGCCGGAGTCGTCCTGTCGTCACTTTTCTGGCTGGTCGGCGGGCTCGTCTCTCTCGCGTACGGGCGGGGACGGTGGGTCGCGCACGCCGGGACGCGTGGGGGTACTTCGTGGGCGTGCGTCGTGCTGCCGGCGGTGCTGGCGGCGCCGTTCGTGATCGCACTACCCGCGACGCAGCGCGAGCAGCGCCTGCGCGATGACGCCGAAGCGTTGATGTTGGCCGGCAAGGTCGACGAAGCGCTGGCGATGATGTCATCGCACCGGCGCGAGGAATTTCCCCCGCAGTGGGACCCGCCGCCGCTGATCGGGTGGTCGGTCGACGAGCGCCCGCCGCTGCTCGACGTGGTCGAGCGCGTCGTCGCCCGTGACCACGCCGGGTGGGTAAGAGATGTCTACGTCGACAAGTTCGAGCGGCGGTTCCTCTCGTCGTACGCCCGCTACAACGACGTCGATGCGGCCGAGTGGGCCCGCGCCAGAAATGTCATCGCCCGCCTTGCGCCGACTGTGAACCTGGCCGAGCGGCACGAACTCACGATCGCGGCGATCGAGCAGCGACTGGCCGACGACGCCGAACGGACCGGGCGCGAGGACGCCCGGCGTGCGGCGACGCGCGGCGCGTCACGCCCGACAACCCAAGGAAGTGTGCCATGAAAATCGGATTCCTGGCCATGAGCGGCATCCGGGCCCACGACGCCAAGCTCCTCGAGCTCGGGCTGACCCTGCCCGGATTCGTCGAGCGGAGCAAGACGATCGCGCAGCTCCCGAGCCTCGGGCTGCTGTACCTGGCGGCCGTCACGCCGCCCGGCCACGACCTGGCCTACTACGAGGCCGAGCGCGACGGGGCGGAGCCGGCCGAGGTGTACACGTGCGACCTCGTGGCGATCTCGACGTTCAGCGCGCAGGTCATGGAGGCGTACGCGATCGCCGGCCGCCTGCGGGCCGCCGGCGTGAAGGTCGCGATGGGCGGGCTGCACGTGTCCGTCCTGCCCGACGAGGCCGCCCGGCACGCCGACTACGTGATCGTCGGGGAAGGCGAGAACGTCTGGCCGGCGATCGTCGAACACGCGGACGGCGATCAATCCCGGATCCCGGATCGCGGATTGCGGACCGAAAAGGGGTGCGGCCTCCCCGTGATTGCCAATCCGCAATCCGAAATCCGCAATCCGAAATCGATCATCGTTCGCTCGCGCGAGTTCCCGCCGATCGACGTCGCCCGGCTGCCCGTGCCGCGGTACGACCTGCTAGGCGACCGGCCCTACAACCGGTTCACCGTCCAATCCTCGCGCGGGTGCCCGTGGCGGTGCGACTTCTGCGCGTCGACGGTGATGCTCGCGGAAAAGTACCGAAAGCGGCCCGTGGCCGACGTCATCCGCGACATCCGCGCGATCATGGCCGTGCGCGAGCGCCCGTTCATCGAGTTCGCCGACGACAACACGTTCGTCGACAAGGCGTGGGGGAAAGAGTTGTGTCGGCAACTGATCCCGCTGCGCCTCAAGTGGTTCACCGAGACGGACGTCACGGTCGCCGACGACCCGGAACTGCTCGAGTTGATGCACGAGGCCGGCTGCCGGCAGGTGCTGATCGGCCTCGAGAGCCCGACGCAGGGCGCGCTCAAGGGGATCGAGATGCACGCCGACGCCAAGGCCAAGTGGGCCGACAAGTACGCCGAGCGCGTCGAGCGGATCCAGCGCACCGGCGTGACCGTGAACGGGTGCTTCATCCTCGGGCTCGACGGGCACACGCCCCGGATCTTCGAGGACGTGCTCGACTTCTCGGTGCGGCATCACTTGTACGACGTGCAGATCACGATCCTGACCGCGTTCCCCGGCACGCCGCTGTACGCCCGGCTGCTCAAGGAGGGCCGGATCCTCGAGCCCGGGCGGTGGGAATTGTGCACGCTGTTCGACGTCAACTACGAGCCGCGCGGGATGAGCGTGGCCGAGCTGCGCGAAGGCATGTACTGGCTGACCGAGCGTCTCTACTCGGCCGAGTGCACCGAGCAGCGGCGCGGGCCGTTCTTCGCGAACCTGCGGCGCCGGGGCGAAGGTGTGACCGCCGGCGCCATCAAGTAGCTCAACATTCCGATGTTGAGAGACGGCGCGGTACGCTACGCCGCATGACCTGCCGCCTCATATTGATCCTGGCGATCCTCCTGATTTCACTCCCCGCCCTCGCCGCCGAGGAGTCGAAAGACCTCGACGACTTGCTCGCCCGCGCCGCCGAGGCCGCGGCCGCCGAGCGACTCGACGAGGCCCTGAAACTCGCCGACCGCGCCGTCGCGGTCGCGCCCAAGGACGCGCGAACCTTGGGGATCCGCGTGCGCCTCCGCCAGGCGGCCAAAGACTGGCCCGGCGTGGTGGCCGACGCCGACGCGCTCCTGTCGATCGACGCCAAGCGCACGGACGCGACGTTCGCCCGGGCCGTCGCCCACTTCATGCTCGGCCACGCCGACAAAAGCTGCGCCGACTTCGACGCGTACGCCAAGGCCCGCCCGGACGACGTCCCGCAACTCTGGCAGCGCGGCATCGCGCTCTACTACGCCGGGCGGTTCGAGGACGGCGCCAAACAGTTCGAGCAGCACCGCACGGTCAACCCGGACGACGTGGAAAACTCCGCCTGGCACTTCGCGTGCGTCGCGCGGTGGAAGACGCCCGCCGACGCGAAGAAGGTGCTCATCCCGTCCCGCGGCGACGAGCGCGTCCCGATGATGACGGTGCTGGACCTCTTCGCCGGCAAGGCCACGCCCGACGACGTGCTCGCCGCCGCCACCGCGGACAAGGGCCTGAACGAAAAGGCACTCGCGCGCCGGCTCTTTTACGCCCACCTCTACATCGGCCTGTATTACGACGCCCTGGGCGAATCGGTGAAGGCGAAGGAACACATGGCCCTCGCCGCCGACAAGTACCCCGTCCCGGACTACATGCACGGGGTCGCCAAGGCGCACGGCCGTTTCGTCGCAGGGCGGGCGGCGCAGGCGAAGTGAGTGCATCGGCCGGAGCATGTCTGGCGGGGATGGCTGGTCGATTCACGCCGGGGCAGAGTGCACGTGCTCTGCCCGAAGCGACGCCCCGGATCCTTCGAACTCATACGCGCGACTTGGTCTGGCTAACCGGACGCGCGGCCATTTCGGCACGTCGAGGTTGACGCAAACGAACACCGGCCGCGAGCATTGCTCGCGGCCGGTGGATTTGCGTGCACAGATTCTAGAACCAAGCTGCTCAGGCCCGCCGCGAACGGCGGAAGAGCGCGCCCATCGCGACCAGCGACAGGCTGCCCAGGGCCACCGGCTCGGGGACGCCTACGCCCGTACGGTCGGTGTCGACCGCAGACGTAAACAGCGGCGTGTTCGCGCTCAGGACCCACTGGGTACCCACGCCGGTGAACTCGAGCAGACGGTGCTCGCCTTCGCCGATCGCCTGGTTACCCGGGACGGTCTTGCCACCGATTCGGGCGGTGAAGTCGACGGTCGTCGGGGCCTCGCTCAGGTTGCTGATCAGCAGGGCCAGCTTGTTCTGAGTGAGCGAGTAAACGCCCGAGAAAACGACGCCCGCGGTCTCGAAATCCTTGGTGATCCCGCCGGTCTTGATGACCGTGTCGAGCGAGGCGATCTTGGCGTCGGCGGCGGAAAAGATGCTGCTGATCTGCGGGATCTGCCAGCCGTCCTTGCCGTCCTGCTCGAACTGGGCCTGGGTGTACCCCTGCACGCCGCCGTCCAGGAGGTGGATGCCGTCGGCCCCGCGCAGGCGGTAGTGGGCGACCAGCGCCTTGAAGTCGCCGCGCGACAGGAGCTGGCCCTTGCTGGGAACCGCGTTGCTGGAGACGAACGCGTACCCGTTACCCGTGTTGCCGTCGGAGTCCAGTTCGGCGTTGCCGACGTTATTGAACCGGTTGACGTAGGGAATGATCTGGTGGCCCGAGGGCAGGTTCGACGTGGTGTACGTCAGCCGCTTGACCGGGAGTGCGAACAGGCTCGACCGGATGTTGGGTGCGGAGGACGTGCCGCCGACCGCGGCCGGGTCCTTGTAGAACGGGCTGCCGGGGTAGAGGTCCGGGCTGGCCATGTTGATCCCGGTCGCGCCACCGGACGTGTACTGCGCGTTCGACGTGCCGGCCGCGACACCCGAGTTGTCGCCCGAACCGGGGAACAGGGCGAAGTTGCTGACGTAAGTCCCGCCACCCTTGGCGGCGGCGTGAATCGCCTGGGCCTGCGACTGGGCGACGGGCACGGTCACGGCCGGGCCGCCCGTCTCGTAGTCGTAGAAGGCGTAATTGATCGTAAAGCTCGGGTTGTTGAAGAGCGCGGTGATCGACGCGGGGCTCAAGGTCTGATTCGGCGTGACCTTGATCGCGACGCGCCCGGGCGTGGCAGCCTGCTGCGCCGTCAGCTGCGCGATGACGCCGGCCGATGCCGCGTTCGAATCATTGACGAACGGCGCGGGCACGTACCCGCTCACCGGCGTCGACGCCGCGTTCACACCGAGCCAGTCGTAGAGCAGGTTTTCGGCGCCCTGTGCGGGGCCGGCAATCAGCGCGAATGCGGCCGTGGCAGCGGCGAGCCCGATCTTGTGCAGCTTCATCCCGACCCTCGCGTTCGAAGTGGTTTCTCTCACGTGTCGCCCCGTCCTGAGGTAGACCCGTCACTCTCGTTTTCTCGCACTACCGACACGGTGTCGATGCGCAAGCTCTCCAACGAAGATCTATAACACGGGGGCTTTCCGGCGTTCAAGGGAAAAACGATGAGCGATCTGCAAAGACCGCCGAGCTCGGCTGACCGCCGGAACTCCCCGCGGCGCGGTTAACTCTCTGTTTCGGAGCACCTTATCTCTCGATTGGCAGGCGCTTTTGGGGAATTGCGACCCCGTTTAACCGGCTTCATGCGATAAGATGGGTAGTTTTTTCTGCCCCGCTGTTGTGATCGCGATCGCGCGGCCACTCTAGAACTCGTCCAAGGCGAGTGAGGTGGATGCCGAGTCGTAGTACGCGAAGACCGAAGTGCCCCCATATCGCGCGACGGCGAGGTGCCGCCCACCGCCCGATGCCAGAGCCGTAACGTTCCAACTCCCGAACGTCCCGGCCGCGAGCAGGGCCGAATCCTGCGTCTTGTTGAAGTACACGATGTTCGCGTTGCCGCCGGCGTCGAAGAACAGGTTCGTGTACAGCCCCTGCGAGAATTGCGAGGCCACCGTGGTGGTGCTCCAGGTGCTGCCCGAGAGGCGCGCGTACTTCAGATCGGCGTTCCACGCGTCGTAGTAGGAGACGTTGGCCCGGTTTGCGCTGTCGTACGCGAGCGAGATGTACCCGCCGCCCGCGCGGGTCGCGGCGTCGATCGTCGACAGGCTCCAACTGGTCCCACTGCGCCGGGCGAACTTGAATTGCCCGGTCGTCGAGTTCTCGTACGCGACGGTCCACTGACCCGACGCGTTGAGCGCCAGGCTCGAGTACCGGCCGGAATCCTGCGTCGCGTCGACCGTCGAGATCTCCCAGCCCGATCCGAAGTTGACCGCGGCCCGCAGGTCGCCGCCGTTCTTATAGTAGTAGGTGACGATCGGGTCGTCGTACTGGTCGAACGCGAGGGACGGGTAGAGGCCGACCGAGAGGCGCGAGTCGACCGCCTGGACGACCCACGCCGAGCCGGTCCAGTAGGCGAATTTCAGGTCGGCGTTGAACGAGTCGTAATAGGCCAGGGCCGGTTTGCCGGTCGACGTGACGGCCATGGAGACGAAGTGCCCGACGTCGCCGGCCGTGTCGACGGTGCGGACGGTCGTCCATTTGCCGTTATTGGATTGGGCGGCGTATTTGAGCTCGGTGGTGGCCGCGTCGTACCACGCGTAGTGGAGCACACCGTCCTGATCGAACCTGAGGGCGGCCTCGCGGCCGTCGTCGCCGAGGGTGCCGGGGGCGGCGCCGACCGCGCGTCGCGCGACGGCGAGGTCCAGCGCGCTGTCGACGTCGAGGCGCGAGTAGGTCAGGAGCGTGCGCGGGGTGGCCTCGGCGTCGCCGTCGTAGTTGTCGACGCCGCTCGCGCGCAAGATCGAGTTCACGTCGCGCGCCGTGAACGTCGGGTCGACCTGCTTGATCAGCGCCGCTGCGCCCGCGACGATCGGGCTCGAAAAGCTCGTGCCGGATGCCGCCAGGAAAATCCGGTTTCCGTTGGCGTCGAGGTAAGCGGTCGGGACGTTCTCGCCGGGCGCGAGGAGGTCCATGATCGGCCCGCGCTCGGTGAACTTGCTGATCACGTCGCCCGACGTGACGGAGCCGACGTTGAACACGCTCGGGTCCGCGCCGGGGTACTCGACGCCGTACGGCGTCTGGGCCCCGTCATTGCCAGACGACGCGACGATGTACACGCCCGCCGCGGCGAGCGTGGCCATCTCGTCGGCGTACACCGCCCGCTGCGCCTCGGTCGCGTAGTGCCCCCCGCCGAACGAGCAGTTGACGACCGTGATGTCGAGCGCGACGCGGTTGGCGATGATCCACTGGAACGCCGCCTCGTACCGCGAGTCGGGCACGACCTGTGCGTCGTCGACGCGGAGCGCGACGATCTTCGCGCCCGGCGCGATGCCGCGGTAATCGGCGCCCTGGTAGGTGTACGACCCGCCGACGGCCAGCGTCGCCAGGGCGGTGCCGTGGCCGTCGGTGTCCATCGGGTCGGTGTCGTTGTCGAGGAAGTCGTACCCGCCGACGTATTTGCCGGCGAGCTGAGGCTGGGTGTAGTCGACGCCGGTGTCGATGAACGCGATGGTTTGTCCGCTCCCCGTGTATTGTGGATAACGGGAGGTGGCGAGGTCCTGGTCGATCAACTGGGGAAACGCGCCCCACGCGAAGAGTTGGCGGGCTTCGAGTGTCTCGACGAACGGCCGCGGCGGGCGTACTGCTAATTGTCGACGCGGCTTAAACTTACGCATGTTGAGACGACGCCCTCCGGCGCGCGGCCCGCGCCCGGGGCCGTGCAATGAAACGTTCGATGATAACTCGCTTATTCCGACTCACAAATACGCCGCCGCGGTGTCATCCGTTCCCGACCAATTGTGGGGAATGCACCGACGGGCGGTTTCTCCACTACAGGATATGGATTGATTACGGGTGGCAGGGGACAGCGCGTCCTAAGGACGATTGACATTCCGCCCGGTCGGACTGACAAACGCCCGCGATGCACTACCTGATCACCGGTGGCGCGGGGTTCATCGGGTCTCACCTGGCCGAGGCGCTGGTCGCGGGCGGGCACCGGGTGACCGTGGTCGACGACCTGTCGACCGGGCGCGCGGAGAATCTCGACGCGCTGCGAACCCGGCCGGGCTTCGCGTTCGTGCGCGACTCGGTCGAGAACGCGTCGACCGTCAACGTCCTGATGGCCCAGTGCGACGCGGTCTTTCACCTCGCGTCGGCGGTCGGGGTGCAACTGATCGTCGACGAGCCGGTGCGGACGATCCGCACGACGATCCACGGGACCGAGGTCGTGCTCGAGGCGGCGCACCGGTTCGGCCGGCCCGTGCTGATCACGAGCAGCTCGGAGGTCTACGGGAAGGGGGCCCGCGTCCCGTTCGCCGAGGACGACGACGTGGTCATGGGCCCGACGAAGCACACGCGGTGGTGCTACGCGTACTCCAAGGCGATCGACGAGTTCCTGGGGCTGGCGTATTACCACCAGTACGGCCTGCCGGTCACGATCGTGCGCCTGTTCAACACGGTCGGCCCGCGGCAGGTCGGGCAGTACGGGATGGTGCTCCCGCGGTTCGTCGAGGCGGCGCTGGCGGGCCGGCCGCTACAGGTGTACGGCGACGGCGGGCAGACGCGGTGCTTCTGCCACGTGGCGGACGTGGTCGGCGCCTTGGCGGCGCTGATGGCGACTCCGGGCGCGGTCGGCGGGGTGTACAACGTCGGGAGCGACGAGGAAGTGTCGATCAACGACCTCGCGCGGCGCGTCATCGCCCTGACCGAGTCGCGCAGCGCGGTCGAGCACATCAGCTACGCGCAGGCGTACGGGCAGCCGTTCGACGACATGCAGCGGCGGGTGCCGGAACTGGCGCGGATCCGCAACGCGGTCGGGTTCGAACCCAAACGGTCGCTGGACGAGATCATCCGTTCGGTTGCGGCGGACGTGCGGTCGCGCGGGTGACCCCGCCCGACCGATTATCGGGCCCATTTCTTCCTCGCGGGTTAAGGCGAGCGCGAAGCTGTCCGAACAAAGGGTTACGGCTGTCACAGTAATGCGGTCTGAAGCGCGCGGGATGCCCGGACCGCATTGTCGCCGGCCGGGCGGGATCTAAGATGGGCGGTTTGCCGGGTCGGAAGACCGGCGCCGCATCGGGGGCCGCCGACGTGCCCGAGCGAGAGGTTTACCGGATGACGAACTCCCTGCTGGCGATCGCCCCCGACCCGAACAGCGGGGCCGTCTTCCTGACGACGGACCACCTGCTCGAGCAGTACATCTACGTGTTTTACGCGGCGTTCGCGGTCAGCTTCCTGTTCACGCCGATCATGCGCGTCGTCGCCAACTACTGGGGGGTGGTCGACAACCCGGACCGCGTGCGGAAGATGCACAGCGTGCCGATCGCCTACCTCGGGGGTGTGGCGGTGTTCCTCGGGTGGCTCAGCGGGCTGGCGGTCAGCCAGTTCCGGAAGATGCCGATCCAGGAGCCGGGCCTGACCCAGCACGTGACGATCAGCTTCGCGATCGTCGCCGGGGCGAGCGTGATCATCGTGCTGGGGCTGTGGGACGACGTGTTCACGCTCCGGCCGTGGATGAAGATCCTCGGGCAGGTCGTGGCGGCCCTGTTCCTGCTGGCCGAGGGGTTCGGGACGCGGTGCACGGGCCTCCTGTTCGACACGCTCAACGGGTGGATCAGCGTCCAGGAGGCGGCGGGGACGTGGTGGGGCGTTCTGCCGCACATCCCCGAGTGGGTGACGGCCGTGACGAGCTGGTTCGCGGTCGTGTTCGTGGTCGTCGGGTGCTGCAACGCGACCAACCTGATGGACGGGCTCGACGGCCTGTGCAGCGGGGTGACGGCGATCATCGCGTTCGGGTTCCTGTTCCTGGCGATCCACCTGGCGACGACGTCGGGCGCGATGAACCCGAACCTCGACACGATGCGCGTCGTCCTCGCGATCGCGCTGCTCGGGGCGGTGCTCGGATTCATCCCGTACAACTTCAACCCGGCGTCGATCTTCATGGGCGACACGGGGTCGATGTTCCTCGGGTTCTGCTGCGCCGTGACGATGATCCTGATGGCCCAGGGGCAGCACTGGAAGTGGTTCCTGGCGTCGATGGTGATGTTCGCGCTGCCCGTGCTCGACACGGCGCTGGCGTTCACCCGCCGGTGGATCGCGGGCCGGCCGCTGTTCAGCGCCGACAAGCAGCACTTCCACCACCAGATGGTCGCGCGCGGGCTGTCGGTCAAGCAGACTGTGATGGTCAGCTACGGGCTGGCGCTGTTCTTCGCGTGCCTGGGCGGGGCGATCGCGTTCATGCGGACGCGGTACGCGATCGCGGCGTACCTGATGGTGTTCGGGTACCTCGTGGTGGCGGCGTACAAGATGGGGATGGTGCACGAGAAGCCGCGCACGGTGACGCGGCGCGATTTGTCGGCGGCGGCGGACGGCGGGGCGACGGCGAACGGGGCGGACCAGCCGGTCGAGCCGTCCGGGGTGATCGACGTGGTCGACCGGCGCGTGACCGGCATCGAGGGGAGCGCGACCCGGTAGGGTGGGCGTCAGGCGCCCGGGGGGATCTCGACGTACTCCCGCGAGACGTTCCCGTCCTTGGCCGTGCACAGGAAATACCCCTTGCGCGCGTCGAACGGGTCGTGGTTCTTGCGCCGGAACGAGCAGCACGTGTTCGTGGTCACGACGGCCTGCCCGTGATGCCGCTCGGTCGCGCCGTGGAAGTGGCCGTTGAACACCGCGCGCAGGTTGTGGTTGGCGTACTGGTCGAGCAGGTCGCCCGCGTTGCCGGGGCGGGAGGGCGTGAACCAGCCGAGTGGGAAGTGGGTGAACAGGACGGTCGGCCGCTTGCGGTCCAGCGCCTTGAGGGCGGCGGCGTTCCAGTCGAGCGTGGCCTTGGAGACGACCGTGTCCTTGCCGGCCCGGCCCTGCGTGGTGTCGAGTCCGAGAAACTGGTAACCGCGGTGTTCGACGAGGTAGTTTTCGGAATGAGGGAACGCGGCCTCGAAGGCCTTTCGGCTGTTGTTACCGGCCTCGTGGTCGTGGTTGCCGACGACGCAGTAATAAGGCATCTTTAGCCCGCCGAGCACCTCGCGCACGCCGGCGTTCTGCTGGCGGGTCCCGTCCTCGGTCAGGTCGCCGACGATCAGGCAAAGCTCGGCCCCCAGGGCGTTCATGCCGGTGATCGCCTTGGCGAGCCACTGCCCGCACTTGGCGTCCACGTAATGGATGTCGTTGACGACAATGAACTTAAAGCTGCCGGCGTCCTTCCCGGCCTCGGCGGCGGTGGCCCACCGGGCGGTCAGGGTCGCCATCGCGCCCGCGGCACCGGCGCGCAAGACGGCCCGGCGGGTCGGTGTGGCGGGGCTTACTGAAGGGGTGTTGATCATGGCCAGCGTCCTTGCCCCGGGCGTGCAAATGTCCAGTATATCCGCGTCGCGGGCACCCCGCGAGCGGAACCCGGCGGGGGTAAATCTCCGTATCGGCTAACAAGTATCCCCCCCGGTTGTCCGATGTTCAGACAAGGTGACTGCCGCTCCCGATTTACCGGTGGCGGGGGAATTGTCACGATCTTATGATGCCGCCGGGGCATGGACGCGGCGGGAACCGGGGCGGCCCGCGAAGGGAATTTGTCGAACGTAAGGAAGCAGTAATATGGATGTGACGATAATCGGTTGCGGTTACGTGGGCCTGGTCACCGGGACGTGCTTGGCGGCGATCGGCCATACGGTCCGCGGGGTCGAGAAGGACCCGAAGAAGCTCAAGACCCTCCAGGACGGGCACTGCCCGATCTTCGAGCCGGGCCTGCAGGAGCTGATGCAGGAGCACTATGCGTCCGGGCAGCTGCAGTTCACGAGCAACGTGAAGGCGGCGGTGAAGGACGCGGAGGTCGTCTTTTTGTGCGTGGGCACGCCGCCCAAGCCGGACGGCACGGTCGACATGAGCTACCTCGAGGGCGCGGGCAAGGAAGTGTGCGACGCGCTGGCCGAGCTCAAGAACGAGTACATGGTCACGATCATCGTCAAGTCGACGGTGCCGGCCGGTACGAACCGCAAGCTGTACAACTTCCTGCGCGAGCAGACCAAGGCGTACGTGCAGGTCGTGTCGAACCCCGAGTTCCTCAAGGAGGGCACGGCGGTCCAGGACTGCCTGAACCCCGACCGCATCGTCGTCGGCGGCGAGAGCCCCGAGGCGTTCCGGCAGATGCGCCGGCTGTACGACCCGCTCATCAAGCGGGAAGAGAACTTCCTCACGATGAACTGGGAGTCGAGCGAGCTGACCAAATACGCGGCCAACTCGATGCTGGCGGCGCGCATCTCGTTCATGAACGAGATGACGATCCTCTGCGAGCACTACGGCGCCGACGTCGAGGACATCCGCAAGGGCATGGGGACCGACAGCCGCATCGGGCCGGCGTTCCTCCGCGCGGGCTGCGGGTACGGCGGCAGCTGCTTCCCGAAGGACGTGGCGGCGATGGAGCACATCTCCAAGGCCGTCGGTTACGACAATTTGTTCGTGCAGGCGATCCAGACGGTCAATAAGAACCAGAAGAAGCGGTTCGCCGAGAAGATCGTCGCCAAGCTGGGCCGGCCGATCGAGGGCGCGACGATCGCGGTCTGGGGCCTGGCGTTCAAGGCCGACACCGACGACATCCGCGAGTCGACGGCGATCGACGTGATCAACTTCCTCCTCGCCAAGGGCGCGATCGTCCGGGCGCACGACTACAAGGGGATGGAGAACATGAAGGCGATCTTCAAGGACCAGGTGGAGTGGTCGCCGGACCCGGTGACGGCGGCAGCGGGCGCGGACGCGGTCGCGCTGGTGACGGACTGGCCGCAGTACACGACGCTGCCGTTCCGGAAGATCAGCGCGACGATGAACACGCCGCTGATCTTCGACGGGCGGAACTGCCTGAACCGCGACGTGATGCGGGAGAACGGGTTCCAGTACTACCCGATGGGCCGGCCGGCGGTGGAGAACGCGCTGCGGCTGAAGCACCGGGTGTGAAGTTAGCCTGAGATGAGGATGGAGAACGCCCACGGGATTTCCCGTGGGCGTTCTTGTTTGGTGGGGCGCTGGATCCGGGGCGGCGCTTCAGTAGCCGCGGAGCGGCGGCAAAAAGTAGCCCAGGGCGCAAGCCCTGGGTGATGCAGGGGTCACAGGGCGCTAGCCCCGTAGGGGTGACAGATGGCGTGTGGGTCGCGCGGCGGCGGGTTCGTCTTC